>NZ_JBHYVA010000463.1:0-6894 GCF_042750055.1 Streptomyces sp. NPDC059456 | reverse complement strand
GTACCCCCTGGGCGTCGAGGCGGGCGGGCGGGGCGCGGGGGGGCCCCCGCCCCGGGGGGGCGGGGAGCCAGGGCGCCCGCCGGGGGCGGGGGGGGGCCGGGCGCGCGCGGCGGGAGCACCGGCGGGGCCCGGTCGGCGCCGGGCCGATGCCGGCACCCGCGGCACGGGCTCCGGCGCGGCGGCCCTCATCTCGTCCTCACCTGGCACCCCCTAGGGTGGATATCAACCCAAAAGGGATCTATCACACCAAGGGACGGCGATGACCGACGCGAAGGACCTGCAGCAGCTCCGACCCCGGCTGCCCCCCGCGGGGCAGGACCTCCCCGCCCCGCGCAGGGGTGCCGACTGGATGTTCGGCGGGGTGTACGGGACCGTGCTCGCCTCCGGACTGATGGCCGCGCTCAACCAGGAGGGCGAGGCGTTCACCCCGTTCTACGACGCCAGCTGGGTGCTGTTCACGGCCTGCGCGGCCGCGCTCGCGCACGGCTACTCGCACCACATGACCACCCATCAGGCCGGCTCGCCCGCCCACCGCCTGCGGGTTCTCTCGCGGGTGCTGTGGAACGAGTGGCCGATGGTCGTGGCCACTCTGCCCACCGTCCTGCTGCTGGTCGCCGCCGGGTTCACCGGCTGGGACTCGTACGGGGTCACCTCCGCCGGGCTCGGCCTGAACACCGCGCTGCTGTTCGCGTGGGGCTCCCTCGTGGCACTGCGCGTCGGCTACCGGATCGGTTCCGCGTTGCTGCGGGGCGTCGCGGACGCGACCATCGGACTGGCCATCATCGTGGCCAACGCCGTCATCAAGTAGCACCGGCCGGCCCCGCCCCCACCGGCCCGGAGCCGACCTGCCCGGAGCCGACCTGCCCGGAGCCGACCTGCCCGTCAGGCCGGCAGCTGGGCCTCCGCCTGCGCCAGGATCTGCGTCAGCCGGGCTCCGAACTCCGCGTCGCGCGGGTCCGCCACCCCGGTCCGGGCGGCGGTGACCAGCGCGTCCAGGGCGCGCCCGTACGCCCCGGGCACGTCGGTCCAGTCGGGCAGCGAGAACACCCCTTCGGCCCCGCGCAGTTCCAGCCCCACCCCGGCCGCCGCGGCCGGTGCGCCCAGGCTGAGGACGGCGGTGCTGGCGGCGCCCGAGGTGTGGCGCAGGGCGAGCTGGACCACGTCGGAGGGTCCGCGGGCGGCGGTCACGGACGTGACGTCGCCCAGGACCGGGATCAGCACGGACAGGGCGTGCGGGCCGACGTCCCAGAGCCCGCCCTTGTCCTTGCGCCAGGGCGAGGCCGCGTACGCGCTGGGCGCGCCGTCGGGCGGGAAGACGGCGCCGAACCAGTGGGCGCTCGCGGTGAACCAGCCGGAGCGGGCGGCCTGCTCGGCGACCCAGCCGGCGGCCGGCTCGGCGAAGCGGAGCGTGAGGAAGACGACGGAGGCGACGCCGTGCCGGGCGGCGGCGTCGGCCACGGCGCGGGCGTCCTCGGCCGTCGTGGCGACGGGCTTGTCGAGGAGCAGGTGGCGGCCCGCGGCGGCGGCGCGCACCGCGAGCGGGGCCTGTACGTCCGGCGGCAGGGCGAAGGCCACGACGTCACAGTCCGCGAACAGCGCGTCGGGGTCTTCGTACACCTTCACGCCGTACGCGTCGGCCAGCTCGGCGGCGGCTTCGGGGCGGCGGCCCCACACCCCGGCGAACTCGGAGCCGGCGTGCGCGGCGAGGGCGGGGGCGTGGGTGCGGTGGGCCCACGGGCCGGTGCCCAGCAGGCCGACCCGGGGGCGGGCGGGAAGGCGGGGGGTGTCCATGGAGTCTCCGGCCGAAGTCAGATCGTACGAAATGCTCACCCGCCCAGTCTGCCCCACTCGGACGGGTGTGCTGCCGCCAACCCGCACAAGCCACTCGACCTGCGGCGTAAACCTCGGTAACACGGGGTTCACACCCGGGCAACGGAAGAGAAATCGCGCGCGGGCACGCTGCGGCATACACCGCAACGACATCGCAGCACCGCGAACGCAGCACCCGCAGCAGCACCCGCTGAGACTGCGCCGGAGCGACGCACCGAAGGATGGGGCCCGTGAGCTACAAGGCTGAGTACATCTGGATCGACGGCACCGAGCCGACGGCGAAGCTGCGCTCCAAGACGAAGATCCTGGCCGACGGCGACGCGCTGCCGATCTGGGGCTTCGACGGATCGAGCACCAACCAGGCCGAGGGCCACGCCTCCGACCGCGTGCTCCAGCCGGTGTTCTCGTGCCCGGACCCGATCCGCGGCGGGGACGACGTCCTCGTGCTGTGCGAGGTCATGAACATCGACATGACCCCGCACGAGTCGAACACCCGCGCCCTGCTGCGCCCGATCGCCGAGCAGTTCGCGGACCAGGAGCCGATCTTCGGCATCGAGCAGGAGTACACCTTCTTCGACGGCATCCGGCCGCTCGGCTTCCCGGTGGGCGGCTTCCCGGCCGCGCAGGGCGGCTACTACTGCGGTGTCGGCTCGGACGAGATCTTCGGCCGCGAGATCGTCGAGAAGCACCTGGACCACTGCCTCGCGGCGGGTCTGAGCATCTCCGGCATCAACGCCGAGGTCATGCCGGGCCAGTGGGAGTTCCAGGTCGGCCCCGTCGGCCCGCTGGAGGTCTCGGACCAGCTGTGGATCGCGCGCTGGCTGCTGTACCGCACCGCCGAGGACTTCAACGTCTCGGCGACGCTGAACCCGAAGCCGGTGAAGGGCGACTGGAACGGCGCGGGCGCGCACACCAACTTCTCCACGAAGGCGATGCGCGAGGACTACCGCGCCATCATCACCGCGTGCGAGGCGCTGGGCGAGGGCTCGAAGCCGCTGGACCACGTCAAGAACTACGGCGCCGGCATCGACGAGCGCCTGACGGGTCTGCACGAGACCGCCCCGTGGAACGAGTTCAGCTACGGCGTGTCCGATCGCGGGGCCTCGGTCCGCATCCCGTGGCAGGTGGAGAAGGACGGCAAGGGCTACATCGAGGACCGCCGCCCGAACGCGAACGTGGACCCGTACGTGGTGACCCGCCTCATCACGGACACCTGCTGCACGGGCCTGCAGAAGGAGGGCCTGGTCTAGGACCGGTCCCCGTGTGACGTACGCGCCCGCCGAGCCCCCGTGGCCCGGCGGGCGCGCGCGTGGTGGGGGTCCGCTGGAGACCTCCTCGCGGAATTTGGGATTCCGCTCCACTGGTTGAGACGAGGTCTGCCCCGGGACCCCCGCATCTGCTTCAATGGACCCATGGCCAGCCCCTTGCACACCTCGAACGGTCGCAGCGACCTCGAGCCGTTCTGGCCCTCCCGTCAGGATCACGATTTCGACCGGGTGTGTTGCCGCGCGAAGAACGCGCCGGCCCTCTAAAGCCTTCGGGAACCCCCACCGGACGTTCCCCGCCGAGGCCTTCGGTCTGCGCGGTACGCGTTGACGTACGTACGTCTCCTGCCGACCACTCCGCGTGAAAGAGCCGACCACTCATGTCTCACACCCGTTCCCTGACCTCTGCCGCCTCCACCGCGACGGCGAACGCTGCGACCGTGCCCCACGCATATCCGCCCAGTCCGCGCCACCGGCTGCGCGCCGTGGACCCCGACGAGGTCGCCCGCGTGGCCGACTTCCTGCCGCCCGGCGCCACCTGGCTGCCCGCGCCCCAGCACACCCTGCCGGCGCTGCCGGGCCGGCCGCCGATGGTCGGCTACCTGGTCCTCGTACCGGCCGGGGCGGCGGACGGGCAGCCTCCGATCGCCTTCGCCCCGCAGTCCGTTCCCGTACCGCCCGCTTCCCGGGCCGCGCCGGACGCCGCGGCCACCACCGGGGACGAACTCGTCCGCATCGACCCGGCGCAGCGCACCGCCGAGGTCGACGGCCGGGTACTCGACCTGACGTACCTGGAGTTCGAGCTGCTGGCCCACCTGGTGGCGCACCCGCACCGGGTGCACAGCAGGGACCAGCTGGTGACCACCGTCTGGGGCTACGGCCACGTCGGCGACGGCCGGACCGTGGACGTCCACGTCGCCCGACTGCGCCGCAAGCTGGGCGCGGCGCACCGCGGAGCGATCCAGACCGTGCGCCGCGTGGGCTACAAGTACGCGCCCTGACCGCACGGCACGGCACGGCGTACGCCGGGGGGGGGGGGCGGCCCCCGCCCCCCCCCACCCCCCTTCCGTGTGCCCTGTGCCGTGCGCCGCGTGCGGCGCCGGTGTGCCGCTCGTCAGTTCCAGGCGTTGTTCTGGTTCTGGGCGTGGACACCGTGCTGGCCCATGCCGTACTGGGCGGCCATGCCCTGCCCGAGCTGGTGGTGCTGCGGGGGCAGCACCTCGCTCGGCTGCACCAGCGCGAAGCCGGTGCCGAGGAAGCTGAGCTCCCAGCCCTCGCCCGTGTTGCCGCGCCGCCGCCAGACGCCGCTGGAGTGCGTCTGGGCCTGCATCTGCACGCGCAGCGAGGTGGACCAGGCGACGATCGCGTCCGCGTCGGCGTTGACGTACTTGTCCGGCGTGACCTGCATCATCAGCGGCTGCCCGGAGGTCATCAGCGCGACCTTGCCGCGGCCGGTGATGTTGAGCTGGTACTTGCCGGAGCCGGAGATCCCGTACTGGCTGTCGACCGCGATGGCCTCGCTGTGCAGCGTGGAGTCCATCGCCAGCACGTAGCTGCTGTCGACGGTGAGGCCGTCCTGGTCCACGTCCACGACGTGGACGTACTGGGCGAGGTTGGCGAAGTAGACCGTGCCCTGCCCGGAGCAGCGCATCAGGTCGAGGCCCTCGCCGGTGCGGGCGCGGGCGGTGCGCTGCGTGGTGCTCTGGTACTCGCCGTCGAAGTCGATGATGCCCTGGTAGGCGACCATGGCGCCCTTGCGGGCGAGCACGTCGTCGGAGCCGGCCAGGGTGACCCGCAGCAGCTGCGGGTTCTGGACGGCGTACCGCTCCTGGGACTGCTGCTCGGCGTGGCCGAAAAGTGAGCTCTGCATGATGTGTCCGCTCCCCCTCAGCCCCGGGTCCGGAGCCGGTCGGTGCTGTCCTCGCTGGGCTGTACGACGACGATGCCCTGGCCGGAGAAGGCCATCTGGTAGGCCTCCCCGCTGCCCCGGCCGATCATCGACGAGGCCTTGAAGCTGCGCTTGCCCTTCACCTTGAGGTTCGGGGACCAGGCGACGAGTGCGTCCGGGTCGACGTACGTCTCGTCCTCGCCTCGTCCGCAGTCGACCACGATCGGGGTGCCCCGGGAGGTGATGGCGACCCAGCCGGTGCCGGAGACCTGCACGTTGAACAGGCCCTGGCCGGCGAACTTGGCCATGCCCTTGACCCGCTCGACGCCCCACTGGAGGTGGGCGTCGAAGGCGAGCAGGTTGGTGCCGTTGACGGAGAGCGCGTCGTTGTTGAGGTTGATCACGACGACGTCGGCGCCGTAGTCGGCGAGGTAGAGCAGGCCGTCGCCGGTGCACTTCATCAGCGGGGCGCCCTCGCCGGTGAGCCACTGGGAGGCCACCTGGCGCAGGGCCGGCGGGTTGGGCTCGTACTGGACGAAGCCCTCGTACGCGACCATCGATCCGGTGCGCGCGAAGAGGTCCTGGCCGCTCTGCATGGCGACCTTGAGCATGGCCCGGCCGTGGTTTTCCATGCGGGCCGTGACGGGGGTGGGGGCGTAGCCCGCGAGCTGCTGGTTCATTGCGTTCATGACGGGCTCCCTCAGACCTCGTACGGCTGGACGACGATGAAGTTGCCGGGAGCGCCGCGGAACTGGAGGTTCACGGTCTCCCCGCTGTGGCCGGGGTAGGCGTTGCGCCGCAGCCGGACCTGGCTGGAGACGATGACCTGGGAGGCCGCCGACCACGCGACGATGGCGTTGCTGTCGGCGAAGGTGGTCGGGGTGACGGGCAGCACGACCGGCGTGCCGTGCGTCTTGACGATCACCGTGCCGGAGCCCTGGAACAGCATCGTGAAGAGGGCGCCGCCGGGGATGCCGTGGCCCTCGATGCGGCGGACCTCGTGCTGGAGGCTCTCGTCGAAGGCGAGGACGCTTTCGGCGGAGACGCAGATTCCGTCGCCCTGGAGCTCGATGGCGTGCAGGTGGGCGCCGTTCTCGGCGAGGAAGACCTGGCCGCGGCCGCTGCAGCGCATCAGCTGCATCTCCTGGCCGGTGGCGTTGCCGACGATGCGGCCGGCGAAGCCCGCGCCCTTGTAGCTGAAGTCGACCTTGCCCTGGTACAGGACCATGCTGCCCTGGCGGGCGAGGACGGGCTGGCCGCCCATCGACAGGTCGACCCGCATGAGCTGCTGGTTCTGCGAGGTCCAGCGGGCGCCCGTGGGGACTTCCTTGTAGGGCTGGAGGGCGGCGGCGAGTCCGGCGCCGGCGGCCTGCGGGGCGCCGCCCTGGCCGTAGCCGGGCTGCTGGCCGGGCATCTGGCCGTACGGGGGCGGCTGCTGGCCGGGGACCTGGCCGTGGCCGGGCTGCTGACCGTACGGCGCGGGGGCCGGGGCGGGCGGCGGGACCTGGCCGTAGCCGGGCATCTGGCCGTACGACGGCTGCGGCTGGTGGCCGTACGAGGGCGGGCCGGGCGGCTGCGGGGCGTGCGGCGGCTGGCCGTACGGTGCGGGGGCCGGCGGGGTGGTGAGCGGGCCGACCATGGTCGGGGCCGAGTGCACGGGAGCGGGCGCGCCGGGCTGCTGGTACTGCGGGGCGGGAGCAGGGGCGGGCGCGGGCTGCGGGACGTACGGGGCCTGCGGGGCCTGGGGTGCGGGCGGGGCCTGGACCGGGGTGCCGAAGGACGGCGCCGGGGCGGCGCCCTGCGGCGGCGGGGCGAATCCCGGCTCGTAGCCTGACGGTTCGTGGGCCTGCGGCTGCTGCTTGGCCTTCTTCTCGTCCTACTCTTCTACATCTCCGCCGAAGTTCTTCATCA
>NZ_JBHYVA010000462.1:0-6900 GCF_042750055.1 Streptomyces sp. NPDC059456 | reverse complement strand
GGGGGGGCGCCCCCCCCCCCCGCCGCGCGCGGGGGGGGCCCCGCGGGCGCCCCCCCCGGGGGGCGGCCCCCCCACCCTTCTCCTGCCGTCCGTCGCTCCCCCGTCCCCACGGGGTTCGACAGGCCGATGTCCCGGCCCGGGCCGCTCTCCCGGACCCGGGGCGCCGCTCAGCGCCCCAGCATCACGCCCACGGACGACGCCTGTGCCGCCACCTGGTCGAATCCTCCGAAGAGGAAGAGCAGGAGGGCGGCCAGGGGGAGCACCATGGCCGCGGCCACCAGTGGATGGCGGGTGCCGGACTCATGGCCGTTGAACGCGAATGCCTTGCGTCCGTGCCGCGTGATGTCCGCCATGGCCCTCTCCCTGTCGATTGGCAGCGGCGGGCTCGTGACCTCGGGGGACGAGTGCGCCACCCGCCGCTTGTCTTCAACACTAGGTGCGCGGAAGGCCCCTGGCGTCCTGCCCTCGTACCGCTTGGCAGGCCTCCAGGAGGATGACGGGACCACCCCGCACGTACTCCCCTGGGTGGAGACCGCCGCCCCGTCCTGGGGGTCTTCCCGGAGGGGGATGACCGGAGGGTAGTGAGTTCGCTCACTTCCGTCACCCCCCGCGCATGCGTGTCGGCCGACGGGGTACGTACAAGATCCATCCCGAGCGCCCGCCCGGCGCACGCGCCCCCGCCCTCCGCGTGCCCGGCGCACCACCCGCCCGGCGCCCCAATCCCCTTGACCCGAGGGCCGTTTGGCCGAATCCGCAAGTGCCTTGCGGACAGGGGTCCGTGCGGGTGAGGAACCCTCAAGTGGGTTGTGCCGCACTGACGATCGAATCTTCCGGCGAGGGCGCGGCCTCTGAGCGCTCGTGGCGGATGGTCCGTAAGCTGTGGCACGTCAACAGGACGACCGGTCAGCGGGGTGGACATGGCGATGATGCGGCTCCGGCGCGAGGACCCGCGTGTCGTCGGCTCATTCAGGCTGCACCGACGGCTCGGCGCCGGCGGCATGGGCGTGGTCTACCTGGGATCGGACCGGCGTGGTCAGCGTGTCGCCCTGAAGGTCATCCGGCCGGATCTGGCCGAGGACCAGGAGTTCCGCTCGCGCTTCGCGCGCGAGGTGTCCGCCGCCCGGCGGATCCGCGGCGGGTGCACCGCGCGCCTGGTGGCCGCGGACCTGGAGGCGGAGCGCCCGTGGTTCGCCACGCAGTACGTGCCCGGCCCCTCCCTGCACGACAAGGTGGCCGAGGAGGGCCCCCTCACGGCCGCGCAGATCGCCGCGATCGGGGCCGCGCTCTCCGAGGGCCTGGTCGCCGTGCACGAGGCCGGGGTCGTCCATCGCGATCTCAAGCCCTCGAACATTCTTCTGTCGCCCAAGGGTCCGCGGATCATCGACTTCGGGATCGCCTGGGCTACCGGGGCGAGCACCCTCACCCACGTGGGCACGGCCGTCGGCTCCCCCGGCTTCCTCGCTCCCGAACAGGTGCGCGGGGCCGCGGTCACCCCGGCCACCGACGTCTTCGCGCTGGGCGCCACCCTGGCGTACGCGGCGACCGCCGACTCGCCCTTCGGGCACGGCAGTTCCGAGGTCATGCTGTACCGGGTGGTGCACGAGGAACCGCATCTGGTCGGGGTCCCGGACGCGCTGGCGCCCCTCGTACAGGCCTGCCTGGCCAAGGACCCCGAGGAGCGGCCCAGCACGCTCCAGCTGTCGATGCGGCTGAAGGAGATCGCGGCCCGCGAGGCGCAGGGGCTGTCCGACGGCCGCCCGCCGGCGCAGCGGGCGCGGGTCGAGCGGCCGGCCGGGCGGCCGGCGGAGCGGACCGAGGCGTACGCGGACCAGCGCACGGAGCGCCGTACGGGCGGCACGCCCACGCCCCACGCACCGGACCAGGGCCACGGCGGTCACGGGCACGGCGGCCAGGCCGGGGCGGCGGGCAAGGGCCCGCACAGCGGTCCGCACTCCCGCCCTTCGTCCTCGCGGAACCCGGGCGGCCCGTCCTCCCGGCCGACGGCGGGACGTACGGGCGGCCGCCAGGCCCCCCGTACGACGGGAGCGGGACGGCGGCCCTCCCGGCCGGACCCCCGGCTGATGCGGCAGCGGCTGATCGTGTTCGTCGTGGTGACGCTGATCGTCGCACTGGGCATCGCGGCCGCCCAGAAGCTCTAGAGCTCCGGCAGGGCCGGGGGCGGTGTCCGGGGCGGGCGGGTGGCGTAGAAGGCCACCGCCGAGGCCGCGGCCACGTTCAGGGAGTCGATCCCCTCGGCCATCGGGATCCGCACCCACTCGTCGGCGGCGCGCAGCGCGTACGTGGACAGGCCGTGCCCCTCGGAACCCAGCATGATCGCGGAGCGTTCGAAGCGCTCCGGCGGGACCTGGTCCAGCGGTGTGGCCTTCTCGCTGGGCGTCATCGCCAGGATCCGGTAGCCCGCCTCGCGGACCTTCTCCAGGTCGGCGGGCCACTGGTCGAGGCGTGCGTACGGGACCGAGAAGACGGACCCCATCGAGACCTTGATGGCACGCCGGTAGAGCGGGTCCGCGCAGTCCGGGGAGAGCAGTATCGCGCTGATGCCGAGGGCGGCGGCGCTGCGGAACGCGGCGCCCAGGTTGGCGTGGTCGACGAAGCCCTCGAAGACGGCGATCCGGTGGCCCGTCCCCTCCGCCGCGAGCAGTTCGCCGGCCGCCGGCAGCGGCTTGCGCTGCATCGAGGCGAGGGCGCCGCGGTGCACGTGGTAGCCGGTGACGCGTTCGGCGAGCTCCGGGGTGACGGCGTAGACCGGGGCCGGGAGCTCGTCGATGACGTCGCGCATGACGTCGACCCACTTCGCGGAGAGCAGCATCGAGCGCATCTCGTACCCGGCGTCCTTGGCGCGTCTGATGACCTTCTCGCCCTCGGCGATGAAGAGGCCCTCCTCGGGCTCGCGCCGGCGCCGGAGTTCGACGTCGGTCAGGCCCGTGTAGTCGCGCAGGCGCGGGTCGTCGGGGTATTCGACGGTGATGAGATCAGCCACAGGGTGATACTGCCTTGTCCGGGGTGTGGTGCCAACGGCCGTGCCGGGCACGGGTGTTTCAGGCGGCGGGGGTGCCGACGTTGACGACCTCGCCGATCACGATGACCGCGGGCGGACGGATCTCCTCCGCCCGGACGGTCTCGCCGACGGTGGCGAGGGTGGCGTCCACGCGGCGCTGGGTGGCGGTGGTGCCCTCCTGGACGACCGCGACCGGGGTGTCGGCGGAGCGGCCGTGCCGGACCAGGGCCTCGGCGATCAGGCCGATATTGTCGACGCCCATCAGGATCACCAGGGTGCCGGTGAGCCGGGCGAGGGCGGCCCAGTCCACCAGGGAACGCGGGTCGTCGGGGCCGACGTGGCCGCTGACCACGGTGAACTCGTGCGCCACACCGCGGTGGGTGACCGGGATGCCGGCGGCGCTCGGCACCGAGATGGAGCTGGAGATGCCGGGGACGACGGTGCAGGGGATGCCCGCCTCGGCGAGGGCGTGGAGCTCCTCCATGCCGCGGCCGAAGACGTACGGGTCGCCGCCCTTGAGGCGGACGACGGCCTTGCCGGCCTGCGCGTGCTCGATCAGGGCGTTGTTGATGGCCTCCTGGGCCATGTAGCGGCCGTACGGGATCTTCGCGGCGTCGATGACCTCGACGTGCGGCGGGAGTTCGTCGAGCAGGTCGCGCGGGCCGAGCCGGTCGGCGATGACCACGTCGGCCTCGGCGAGGAGACGGCGCCCGCGGACGGTGATCAGGTCGGGGTCGCCGGGACCTCCGCCGACGAGGGCCACCCCGGGGGTGTGCGGGCGGGCGGCCGTCAGGGAGCCGTCCCGCAGCCCCTCCACGACGGCGTCGCGCACGGCGGCGCTGCGGCGCGGGTCGTTGCCGCTGAGGACGGCGACGGTCACGCCCTCGACGCGCCCGGTGGCCGGCGTCCACGCGGTGGCCGCGTCGGCGTCGTCGGCGCGCACGCACCAGACCCGGCGGGTCTCGGCCTCGGCGGAGGCGGCGTCGTTGGCGGCCCGGTCCCGGGTGGCGATCAGCGCGTACCAGGCACCGTCCAGGTCGCCGTCCTGGTAGCGGCGGCGCTCCCAGCGGATCTCGCCCGTCTCGGCCATGGCGTCCACGGAGGGCGTCGCGGAGGGGGAGATCAGCAGGACGTCGGCGCCGGCCGCGACGAGCGCGGGCAGCCGGCGCTGGGCGACCTGACCGCCGCCGATGACGACGACGCGGCGGCCGGCGAGGCGGAGTCCTACGGGGTAGGCGGGGTGTGCCGGGTGTGCCATGGCGGGTGGGCTCCTGGTGCGGCGGGTCCTTGCCGCTGCTGCGCTGGAGCGGCTTGTCTGCTACTGACGTGCGGTTTCGCTGTCCGGGTCAACGATACGGCCCGGTCGGGAGGGCGGGGGCGGCGCCGAGCGGCGGCCGCCCCGTCCCCCTCCGGGTCACTTCTCCGTGACGCCGGCGGAGTCGAACGTGGCGACCTCGTGCATCGCGCGCGCCGCGCTCTGGACCAGCGGGAGGGCCAGCAGGGCGCCCGTGCCCTCGCCCAGGCGGAGGTCCAGGTCCACGAGCGGACGCAGGCCCAGCTTGTTCAGGGCCGCCACGTGGCCCGGTTCCGCACTGCGGTGGCCCGCGATGCACGCCGACAGCGATTCGGGGGCGATGGCCCGGGCGACCAGGGCCGCCGCGCCCGCGCTGACGCCGTCCAGGATGACCGGCGTGCGCAGCGAGGCCCCGCCCAGCAGGAGGCCGACGATCGCCGCGTGCTCCAGGCCTCCGATGGCCGCGAGGACGCCGATCGGGTCGGCCGGGTCCGGCTGGTGCAGCTCCAGGGCGCGGCGCACGACCTCGACCTTGCGGGCGTGCGTCTCGTCGTTGATGCCGGTGCCGCGGCCGGTGACCTCCGCCGGGTCGACCCCGGTGAAGACCGAGATGAGGGCGGCGGAGACGGTCGTGTTGGCGATGCCCATCTCGCCGGTGAGGAGCGCCTTGTTGCCCGCGGCGACCAGGTCGCGGGCGGTCTCGATGCCCACCTCGATGGCGGCGACGGCCTCTTCGCGGGTCATCGCCGGACCGGTGGAGAGGTCGGCCGTGCCGGGACGGACCTTGCGCGGGAGCAGGCCCGGAGTGGCCGGGAGCTCGCCCGCGACGCCGACGTCGATGACGCAGACCTCGGCGCCCACCTGGTTGGCGAACGCGTTGCAGACCGCGCCACCGCCCAGGAAGTTGGCGACCATCTGCGTGGTGACCTCCTGGGGCCACGGGGTGACGCCCTGGGCGTGCACTCCGTGGTCGCCGGCGAAGATCGCGACCGCGGCCGGCTCCGGGATCGGCGGCGGGCAGACCCGGGAGAGGCCGGACAGCTGTGCGGAGATGATTTCGAGCATGCCCAGCGCCCCGGCGGGCTTGGTCATGCGCTTCTGCCGCTCCCACGCCTCGCCCAGCGCCTTCGCGTCGAGCGGGCGGATGCTGGCGACCGTCTCCGAGAGCAGGTCGTGCGGCTCCTCGCCGGGCAGCGCGCGGCGCCCGTACGTCTCCTCGTGCACGACCCACGCCAGCGGCCGGCGCTTCGACCAGCCGGCCTGGGCCAGCTCGGGCTCCTCCGGGAACTCGTCGACGTAGCCGACGCACAGGTAGGCGACGACTTCGAGGTGTTCCGGCAGGCCGAGCTCGCGGACCATCTCGCGCTCGTCGAAGAAGCTGACCCAGCCCACGCCGCGGCCCGCGGCGCGGGCGGCGAGCCCGAGGTTCTCGACGGCGAGGGCCGAGGAGTACGGGGCCATCTGCGGCTGGGTGTGCCGGCCGAGGGTGTGCCGGCCGCCACGGGTGGGGTCGGCGGTGACCACGATGTTCACCGGGGTGTCGAGGATGGCCTCGATCTTGAGTTCCTTGAACTGCTTCGCGCGCCCCTTGGGCAGGGACTTCGCGTAGGCCTCGCGCTGGCGCTGGGCGAGCTCGTGCATCGTCCGGCGGGTCTCGGCCGAGCGGATGACGACGAAGTCCCAGGGCTGCGAGTGGCCCACGCTGGGCGCGTGGTGCGCGGCCTCCAGGACGCGCAGCAGCACCTCGTGCGGGATGGGGTCGGTACGGAAGCCGTTGCGGATGTCGCGGCGCTCGCGCATGACGCGCAGGACGGCCTCGCGCTCGGCATCGGCGTACGCGGGGGCCGCCTCGCCCGCCGAGGGCTCCACGGCCGGCTCGGGGGCGGCCCCGGGCTCGGGAGCGGTCCCGGCGGCGGCCTCGGGCGCCTGCCCGGCCACCTCGTCGGCCCCGTCGGCCACCTGGTCGGCGACCGGCTCGGCCGCCGCAGCGGCGACCGGTGCGGCCTCGGGCTCGGCCTCCGGCAGGGGCGCGGCCACGGGCTCGGGAGCGGTCTCGGCGGCGGCCTCGGGCTGGACGGTCACGGCGTCGGCGACGGGTTCCGCGGCGGCTTGCGGTACCGGTACCGGTACCGGTGCGACGGGGGCCACGGGAGCCTCGGGGACTGCGGGAGCCTCGGGGGCGGCCTGCTCCACGGCCTCGGCGACGGGCTCCGCCACGACGGGCGCCTCGATGACCTCGGGGGTCCCGGGGGCCTGGACCGCCGCGTCCGCGGGCGCGGCCTCCGGCTGCGCCCCGGCGGTCTCCGCGACGGGCTCGGGCTCGGGGGCGGGGGCGGCCACGGGCGCTTCCGCCGCCGGGGCCTCGACGGGCGCGGCCTCGGCCACGACCGGCTCCGGGGCGACGGGGGTGACGGGTGCGACGGGCTCGGGCTCCACCACGGCGACCGGCTCCGGCTCCGCGGCCGGTACCGCGACCGGCTCCGGGGCGGGCTCGGGGACCGGCTCCGGCTGCGGGGCGGCGGGGGCTTCGGCGCTCACGGGCGCCCCGGGGGCCACGACGGGCTCCGCGGCGGCCGCGGGCTCGGCG
>NZ_JBHYVA010000461.1:0-6900 GCF_042750055.1 Streptomyces sp. NPDC059456 | reverse complement strand
GCAGCTCCAGGTCGCTCTTGTTGAGCTCCTCGATGTTCACGTCCTTGAAGGTCAGCACCCGCACCTGCTTCACGAAGCGGGCCGGCCGGTACATGTCCCACACCCAGGCGTCGGCCATGGTGACCTCGAAGAACACCTCCCCCTGGACCGAGTGCACCTGCATCTCGTAGTCGTTCGTGAGGTAGAAACGGCGTTCGGTCTCGATCACGTACTTGAACAGCCCGACGACGTCGCGGTACTCGCGATAGAGCTTCAGCTCCATCTCGGTCTCGTACTTTTCGAGGTCCTCGGCGCTCATGGCATGTTCCCCTTCAGCCGTGCGTCCCCCTATTGTGCGCCAGGCCCCTGCGCCCCTAAACGATTTCCGGGGCCAGGACCACCGGGGCACCCGGAGGACCGTCGTCGAGCAGCGTACGGAGCAGCTCGGCGAGTCTGGTCGGGTACACCGTCTCACGGGCCGCGAGAAGTTCCTCGGAAGTCCACCACCTGGCACCGGTGACGCTGCGCCGCTCCAGCTCGGTGAGCCCGCCCATCTCGGTCCGCGTCTGGGCGGTGCGGGCCAGGTAGTACCACTCGTCCTGCTCCCAGCGCCGCCCGTCGAACGGGAAGGAGCAGTACCGGTGCCACAGCACCGGCCCCAGTTCGACCTCTGTGATCCCGGTCTCCTCGGCGAGCTCCCGCAGCGCCGCCTGCTCCCGGGTCTCGCCGCCTTCGAGTCCGCCGCCCGGGGTGAACCACCACTGGTCCGCGGGGTCGCCCGGCTCGAAGCCGTGCAGCAGCAGGATCCGGTCCTCGGGGTCCAGCAGGATCACCCGGGACACCTTGCGGGGGCCGGCCGCGGCGGCGTCAGCGGGCACCGGCGGGCTCCCGTCGCCGCCCGCGCCCCAGGACGCGCGTCAGCGGCCCGTACGCGGCCCCCAGGACCACCAGGGCGGCTCCGGCGACCACCGCGGCCAGCTGGAGGCGCAGCGGCCCCGGCTGCGAGACACCGCCGGGCAGGGCCGCGTACGTGCCGGGGCGGTCGATCATCTTCATGGAGGGCCAGGCGAGGGCGTCGACCCGGGCGCGGACGGTGGAGCGGGGGACGGTGCCCTGGCCGGCCTCCTGGAGGTGGGCCCGCGAGTCCAGCGACGTGAACCTCCGGTCGCCCAGCAGGAACAGGTTGCCCTCGGGCACCGTGACCTCGAACGGCGTGTCGGAGGCGGTGCCCTGGCCGGCGCCGGCCCCGGCCTGCCCGTGCTCGATGTAGGGCTCCTGCAGCTCCTTGCCGTTCACGGTGAGCGTGCCGCCCGCGCCGCAGCACTTCACGGTGTCGCCGCCGACGGCGACGACCCGCTTGACCATGGGAGAGTCGCTCCACATGGCGTCGTTGAACACGACCACGTCGCCGCGCCGCACCTCACCGCCGTCGATGCGCTGGGCGAGCACCCGGTCCCCGGGCTGCACCGTCGGCACCATGGAGTCGGTCGGCACCGTGTACGGCTGGTAGACCAGCGCCCCCCATACGAAGCCGCCCAGGAAGAGCACGAAGCCGACGGCCACGGCGATGCCCGACAGCACGTTGCCGAGACCACCGCGGCCGTCCTTGCCACCGCGTATTCCTGCAGTACCGCTTGCCTGCGTTCCGCCCATTGCAGCGCCCCCACACTTCCGGGATCGACGACCTGGGCGGCACCCTACCTGCCGGTAGTCCCGCCGGTCAGCCTCCGTCGGCGCCACATCACGACCGGGACCGCCCCGGCGAGGCCCAGCGCGGCCGGCCCGAGCCCGACGGGCCCCAGTCCGGCGGCCCCGAGACCCATCGCGGTCGCCTTGCTCTGGTTGCCGATGCCCGGCTGGTCGAAGGTGTCCGGGATGGGCAGGGTCGCCCAGCGGGTGATCGGCCACGCGACGACCACGGCCCGGCCGACGACCTTGTCGACCGGCACGAAGCCCTGGGTGGAGTCCTGCATGTGGTAGCGGGAGTCCTGGGAGTTCTGCCGGTGGTCGCCCATCACCCAGATCTTGCCCTTGGGCACGGTGATCGGACCGAACGGCATGTCGTCGCACGGGGTGTTGCCCGGGTAGATGTACGGCTCGTCCAGCGGCTTGCCGTTGACGACGACCGGTCCGCCCTTCTTGCACTCGACCGTGTCACCGCCGATGGCGATGGTCCGCTTGATCAGGTCCTTCTCGTCCGCGGACGGCATCAGACCGATCTTGCTGAGGACCTGCTGCGCGAAGTTGGGCTCGGGGGTGGGCTCCCCGGCCAGCCAGCTCGCGGGGTCGTGGAAGACCACGACCTCACCGCGCTCGGGCTCCGAGCCGAACCACGGGGTCAGCTTGTCCACGAGCACCCGGTCACCGCGCTGCAGGGTGTTCTGCATCGAGTCGGACGGGATCGAGAACGCCTGCACCAGGAAGGTCTTGATCAGCAGGGCGAGCAGCAGGGCGATGCCGATGAGGAGCGGGAGCTCCTTCCAGAACGAGCGGTGCGGGCGCGCCTCGGCACCACCGTCCTCGGCCTCGCGCTCGGCATCGTCCGGCCGCTCCTCGCCTTCGTCGCGTCCGGATCGCGCGCCTACCGCCACGTCCCCCACATCCACTCCTCACTCGCAGATCGCCGCCCGGGCCGGAAACAGGCACGGGCCCTCCCCTCCCTTAACGAGCGGGAGTTCCCTAGGGCGCGGGAGACCGAGGACACACTATGCGAACGGCGGGCCCCGTCGGCGCCTGCGGCGGCCGCGTCGCCCACCGGGCGTGGGATCGGGCACCGAACGGAAGGTCGCGGGCTGTTCGAGTTTGCGCCAGTGGTCGAACGGCCAGGCGATGACGACGGCCTGCCCCACGACTCCGCCCTCGTCGATGGTGCCGTTGAAGGCCTCGTCCAGGTGGAAACGGGAGTCGGCCGAATTCGCCCGGTGGTCGCCCATGACGAAGAGCCGTCCCGCGGGGACCTTCACTTCGAACCGGATTTCGGAGGGTGCATTGCCGGGGTTGACGTACGGCTCGTCGAGCGGTGTCCCGTTGACGGTGACCCGGCCCTTGGCGTCACAGCACGCCACGGTGTCGCCGCCGACGCCGATGACCCGCTTGATCAGGTCCTGTTCATCGGCGGACGGCAGCAGGCCGATGAAGGTCAGCGTCTCCTTGATCTGCTTGACGCCGACCGGGTCGGCGGCCGGGCGCGCCGCCTCGCCCTTGAGCCAGCCGCCGGGGTCCTTGAACACGACGACGTCGCCGCGCTCGATCTTGGAGCCGAACCACGGCGTCAGCTTGTCGACCAGCACGCGGTCGCCGATCCGGATCGTCTGCTCCATGGACCCGGACGGGATGAAGAACGCCTGGACGAGGAAGGTCTTCAGGACGAGCGCGATGCACAGCGCCACGATGATCAGCAGCGGCACCTCGCCCACGCGGCGGGTGCGCCTGCGCCGCTTGACCCGGCGGGCCAGCCGGCGCCGCTCGGCCCGGCCGCCGTTCTCGTTCGCGGCGGCCTTCGCCCTGGCCCCGCGCCGCGACCCGGGCTCCCGCACCGGCCGCTCGGGGACCTCGGCGGACTCGAAGTCCTGCCCGAACCCGGCTTCCCGCTCGAACCCGGGCTCCCGCCCGAACCCGGCTTCCCGCTCGAACCCGGCTTCCCGCTCGAACCCGGGCTCCCGCCCGAACCGGGGTTCCTGACCGAACTGCGGCTCCTGCCCGAACTGCGGCTCCTGCCCGAACCCGGGCGCCTGTCTGAACCGGGGCTGCTGCTCGAACCGGGGCTCCTGCCGGAACTCGGCCTGCTGCTGCCCGAACCCCGTCTCCCGCTCGAACTGCTGCCCCTGCACGGACCCGGGATCCTGCCGGAACCCGGGATCCTGCCCGAACTGCGGATCCTGCGCGAACCCGGGCTGCTGCTCGAACCCGAGGTCTCCCGGGGGCAGAGGGCCTCCCGGGGTCTCCGGCGCGCGCCAGAATTCGGGGGCACGCGCGGGCCGGGGCGCACGCGCGGGCCGGGGCGCGCGCCCCGGCTCCGGGTCCGGCTCCGGCTCGGGGCCCCGGCCGCCTCTCGAGCGGCCGCGGCTACCCATGGGAGCCCCAGCGCGACACCGGCCAGCCGATCCAGTCGGCCCGCCCGATCACCTTGTCCACCGGCACCATCCCCCCGCCCGGTTCCCCCAGGTGGTCCCGGGAGTCCCGGGACTGGGAACGATGATCACCCATGACCCACAGCGTCCCCACGGGAACGACGATCCGGAAGGGCACCTGCGAGGGCGCGTCGCCGGGATACAGGTACGGCTCGTCCACCGGAACTCCGTTCACCTTGATCCGCCCGCCCGTGTCGCAGCACACCACGTCGTCGCCGCCGACGCCCACGACCCGCTTCACGAAGTCGGTTTCGGACGGCTCGCCGATCCCCAGCGCGGAGGCCGCGCCGGCCAGGGCCCCGCCGATCGGGTTGCCGTCGGCGTGCTCCGGTACGAAGGACCCCGTGCCGTCGAAGACCACCACGTCCCCGCGCCGGGGCTGCTCGCCGAAACGGTACGCCAGCTTGTTCACCAGTACCCGGTCCCCGACCCGGAGCGTCGGCTCCATCGAGCGGCTCGGGATCAGGAAGGGCTGTACGACGAAATTGCTGAGCAGCAGCAGGAAGGTCGTGCAGAGCACGCCGAGGACCGCGGCGCCGCGCCAGGTCAGGAAGACGCGCCAGCCGGGAAGCGCACGGCGCCCCCGCAACGCAGAACGCGGCCGCCCCTCCCCGCTTTCGGGGGAGGAGTGGCCGCGCTGTGTGAGCTCTGCTTCGGTGTCCATCGAGGGGGAGCCTATCCGGCCGCCCCCCGGACCCGGAGATGAGATCAGCGGTCGCGCTTCTCCTTGATCTTCGCGGCCTTGCCGCGGAGCTCACGGAGGAAGTACAGCTTGGCGCGACGCACGTCACCACGGGTGACGAGCTCGATCTTCTCGAAGATCGGGGAGTTCACCGGGAAGGTGCGCTCCACGCCGACGCTGAAGGAGACCTTGCGGACCGTGAAGGTCTCGGAGACGCCAGAGCCCTGGCGACGGATGACAACGCCCTTGAACTGCTGGATACGGGAGCGGCTGCCCTCGATGACGCGGACGTGCACGTTGATCGTGTCACCCGGGCGGAAGGCCGGGACGTCGGAGCGGATCGAGGCGGCGTTGACGCCATCGAGCAGGTGAGACATGTTCTTCGTCTGCTTTCTTCGCACGACGCCACAGGCCGCCGGTGCGGGTTTCCGTAGAGAATTCGGGAGCTGCGTCACTGCGCGGACGACTGTCCCCCTGTGGCAGGGGCGTACGCGAGCACACAGCAGCCGCCTATTCTTCCACGGCCTCGGGCCTGCGCCAAAATCGGCCGTCCGCGGTCGGGTGCCAGCCGAGGATGCTGAGGGTCTCGCGGTCCTTCTTGTCGAAGGCGGCGGCCTCGCAGCGCTCGATCAGGTCGGGGCGGTGCCGCGCGGTGCGGCGCAGCGCCTCGTCCCGGCGCCAGCGCGCGATCTTCCCGTGGTGCCCGCTGAGCAGCACGTCGGGGATGCCGCGGCCGCGCCACTGCGGGGGCTTCGTGTAGACCGGCCCCTCCAGCAGGTTCGCCATCTCGCCGGGCGCGAAGGAGTCGTCCCGGTGGGATTCCGCGTTGCCGAGCACGCCGGGCAGCAGCCGGGCCACGGCCTCGGTGACGACGAGGACGGCGGCCTCGCCGCCCGCCAGCACGTAGTCGCCGATGGAGACCTCGTACACCGGCATCCGCGTCGCGTACTCGTCCATGACGCGGCGGTCGATGCCCTCGTACCGGGCCGGCGTGAAGATCAGCCAGGGCCGCTCGGAGAGCTCGACGGCCAGTTCCTGGGTGAACGGGCGGCCGCTGGGCGTGGGGACGACCATGACCGGCCCGCGCGCGCCGGCCTCGTACCCGTCGGCCAGCGCCTCGTCGAGCGCCTCGCCCCACGGCTCGGTCTTCATGACCATGCCGGGGCCGCCGCCGTACGGGGTGTCGTCGACCGTGTTGTGCCGGTCGTACGTCCAGTCCCGCAGGTCGTGGACGTGTACGTCGAGCTGCCCGCGGGCCCGCGCCTTGCCGACGAGGGAGACGTTCAGCGGCTCCAGGTACTCGGGGAAGATCGTGACGACGTCGAGACGCATCAGGCTTCTTCCCCGGCCTCGGCGTCCTCGTCGCGCGTCGAGACGATCTCCGCGCGGTCGTCGATCAGCCCGGGCGGCGGCGTGATGACGCAGCGCTGCTCCTCCAGGTCGATCTCGGCGACGATCTCCTCCACGAACGGGATCATCACCTCGGTGCCGTCGGGGCGCTCGACGATGAAGAGGTCCTGCGAGGGGAGGTGGGAGATCTCGGTGATCCGGCCGACCTCGGTGCCGTCCTCCAGCACCACGTCCAGGTCCATCAGCTGGTGGTCGTAGTACTCGTCCTCCTCCTCGGGCAGCTCGGAGGGGTCCACCTCGGCGATGAGCAGGGTGTTGCGCAGCCCCTCGGCACCGGTGCGGTCCTTGACGCCCTCGAAACGGAGCAGCAGCCGGCCGCTGTGCACCCGGCCCGTCTCGATGGTCAGCGGACCGGCGGACGCCGGTTCGGTGAGGAGCACGGCGCCGGGCGAGAGCCGCAGCTCCGGCTCGTCGGTCCGCACCTCGACGGTGACCTCACCCTTGATCCCGTGGGCGCGGCCGATCCGCGCGACTACCAGCTGCACTCTCGTTCTCTCCTGTCCAGACGACGACGGGCCGGGGGGGGGCCCGGTGCCCCCCCCCCGCCCGGCCGGGGGGTAAAAACGCAAACGGGCCAGGGGCCAGCGCCCGCGGCGGGGCGGCGGCCCCCCGCCCCCTCGGGGGGGCGCCCGCCCCGCGCCCCCCCGGAGGGCGGGGCCGCGGCGGCCTTCGCGCCGGGCTCCAGCAGGCGCAAGGCCC
>NZ_JBHYVA010000460.1:0-6902 GCF_042750055.1 Streptomyces sp. NPDC059456 | reverse complement strand
GACTGGGCGTGTGCGTGGGCATCTGGGGCTTCGGTGTCTGGGGGCTCGGCGACGTGGTACTCGGCGCGCTGACGCGCTTGCAGTTCACGAAGACGAAGGGCTGGTCCTCGTTGACCGCGAGAACGGTGTAGTCGACGTTCTTCTGGAAGCGCTTCAGCAGGAAGTGCCCGGTGCTGTCGACGTTCAGGCGCTCGGTGCTCTCGCCGTCGTTGAGGTTGCGGGGGGCCGTGAAGCCCTCGCCGGAGATGGTGACCGAGGTCCCGTCCGCCGAGGGTGTGACCGTGCAGCTCGCAGCAGGTGCCGCACCGGCGGCCGGCGCCAGGACGATCGCACCGGACAGGACGAGCGGAAACGCGGACAGCGCAACCACTGCGCGTCGGATGTGCAGATGCATGAGGGTGCTCCCATCAGGGAGAAGCCAGGGAGTGCGGGCCGCGGGGCTGACGGCGCTCACCGTCACAACGGTGTCCGAGGGCCGAAAGGCGACCGCCCATCCATGCTCACCCACCCTCCCGGAGCTGTCGACCGGAGGAGCGGGAGCCGCCACGACGAAGGGCCCGGGCCGCCGTCGTGGGACGGCGCCCGGGCCCTTCGGCCGTGACAGGTGGTACTACTTCAGCTTCGTGCCCGTCGAGCGCAGGTTCGCGCACGCCTCGGTGACGCGCTCGGCCATGCCGGCCTCGGCCAGCTTGCCCCAGGTGCGCGGGTCGTAGGTGGACTTCTTGCCGACCTCGCCGTCGACCTTCAGGACACCGTCGTAGTTGCGGAACATGTGGTCCGCAACCGGGCGGGTGAAGGCGTACTGGGTGTCGGTGTCGAGGTTCATCTTCACGACGCCGTTCTCCAGCGCGGTGGCGATCTCCTGCTCGGAGGAGCCGGAGCCGCCGTGGAAGACGAAGTCGAACGGGCTGCTCTTGCCGTACTTCTCGCCGACGCCCTGCTGGAGGTCCTTCAGCAGCTCGGGACGCAGGACGACGTTGCCCGGCTTGTAGACGCCGTGCACGTTGCCGAAGGAGGCGGCCAGCAGGTAGCGGCCCTTCTCGCCCAGGCCGAGGGCCTCCGCGGTGCGGATCGCGTCGTCGACGGTGGTGTACAGCTCGTCGTTGATCTCGTGGCTGACGCCGTCCTCCTCGCCGCCGGTCGGGGTGATCTCGACCTCGAGGATGATCTTCGCGGCGGCGGCCTTGGCGAGCAGCTCCTGGCCGATGGCCAGGTTGTCGGCCAGGGTCTCGGCGGAGCCGTCCCACATGTGCGACTGGAAGAGCGGGTTCAGACCACGGGCCACGCGCTCGGCGGAGATCTCAAGGAGCGGGCGGACGTAACCGTCCAGCTTGTCCTTGGGGCAGTGGTCCGTGTGCAGCGCGACGGTGACGTCGTACTTCGCGGCAACGATGTGCGCGAACTCGGCCAGGGCGACCGCACCGGTCACCATGTCCTTCTTGTACTGGCCACCCAGGAACTCCGCACCACCGGTGGAGATCTGGATGATGCCGTCGCTCTCGGCCTCCGCGAAGCCGCGCAGTGCAGCGTGCAGGGTCTGGGTCGAGGTCACGTTGATCGCCGGGTAGGCAAACTTGCCTGCCTTCGCCCGGTCGAGCATCTCGTTGTAGACCTCGGGGGTTGCGATGGGCATCTGTCCGCTCCTTGGATGTGCGGGGAGTGTGCGATTGCTGGCCCTGACCTGGGGGCGACGTAACCGTCGCGCTCATCTTTCCAGACTCCGCGCGACACTCCACCCGTGCCGAGCGGACCGTTTCACGTGAAACACTCCGCGCCTGGGGGAAAGGGCAGGTCAGGACCTGTGCCCGGAGACCCGGGGACCGAAGTCACCAGTTCTCCGGGCGGCCACAATGCGAGATCAGGCGAGGTCGAGGTCGCCGAGCCGGTAGCCGGTGAGGTAGGGCAGGCCCGCCGCGGCGATGGCGTCCGCGGCCCCGCGGTCCACGATCGTGGCGACGGCGACGACCTCGCCGCCGGCCTCGCGGACGGCCTCGACGGCGGTCAGCGGAGAACCGCCGGTGGTCGAGGTGTCCTCGACGACCAGGCAGCGCTTGCCCTTCACGTCGGTGCCCTCGATACGGCGCTGCATGCCGTGGGCCTTCTGCGCCTTGCGGACGACGAAGGCGTCGAGGCGCCCACCGCGCGCGGCCGACGCGTGGAGCATCGAGGTCGCGACCGGGTCGGCGCCGAGGGTCAGACCGCCGACGCAGTCGAAGTCCAGTTCGGCGGTGAGGTCGAGCATGACCTGGCCGACCATCGGGGCCGCCTCGCCGTCCAGGGTGATCCGGCGGAGGTCGATGTAGTAGTCGGCCTCCTTGCCGGAGGAGAGGGTCACCTTGCCGTGCACGACGGCCTTGTCCTTGATCTGCTGCAGAAGCGCCTGGCGCACGTCACTCATGGCCCCGAGCTTAATTGCGCGCCGGCGCCGGCTGGGACAGCCGCCGCCAGGTCCAGGTCATGGAGATCTCCAGCGGGTCCACGGGGCTGACCAGGCGCGGCAGGGTGTTCAGCCCGTTCGGCGGGCCGGACTGCGGCTCCACGCAGACCGCCTCGGGCTGCTCGTCGTACACCACCACCCATTCGGCCCGGCTGGTGATCTTCAGCTCGACGGCGCCGGGCCAGGTCAGGGTGGCCTCGACGCCTTCCGGCATGCCGAAGCAGTCGTCCCAGGGGCCGGGCAGCGGGTCGATGCGCTTGCCCGTGGGGAGGTGGTCGTCCCCGCGCTCCTCCTGCCAGGAGGGCGCGAAGTCGAGGCGTACGTCCTCACCGCCGGTGCCGAGGTTGCGCCGGAACCAGGGGTGCCAGCCCGCCTGGGCCGGGAAGGAGTCGCCGTACGTCTCCACGCCCATGGTGACGGTCAGCGCATCGGTGCCGAGCTCGAAGATCTGGGTGACCCGGCCCGGGTACGGCCAGGGCTCGGCGAGGTCGTACGTGAAGGCCGCCGTGGTGCCGGTGACGCCGGCGGGGCGCCAGGCGGCGTCGCGGCCGAAGCCGTGGATGGCGTGCGGCGGCTGGTTGATCGGCAGCTGGTGGACGGTGGCCCCGTCCTGGAACCGCCCGTTCGCGGTGCGTCCGCAGAACGGGACCATGGGGAACGCGCCGTAGTGAGGGCCTTGGCGCAGCAGCTCCGTGCCGTCGATGCGCAGGCTGCCGATCCGGCAGCCGTTCTCCTGGTCGATGGTCACCTCGGCGCCGGCCGCGCTCAGTTGCGTACTCATGCGACCGACTCTAACGAGGTGTCAGCGGCGTCGGCGCAGGGCTCGACCGACGACGACCGCCGAGGCCAGAGCCAGTGCGGCGGCCGGGGCGAGCCAGCGCAGGTTCGCGCCGGCGCCCGCGTTCGCGGGGGCCGGGACGGGGGCGTAGCGGCCGCGCGGGGGCGCGTGGTCCACTTCCTCGGCGCTGCGGCCGATCATGGTGCGGCGGGCGTGGGCGGCCTCGGCGGGGGGCTGCGCGGCCGCGCCGAACTCCTCGATCTCCCCGATGTCCCCGAGGTCGCCGATGTCGCCGGCCCGGCCGAGGTCGGGGAGCCCCTCGAAGTCGCCGTCCATGAAGGGCTCCAGGGACGGGGGCGGCACATCGGTGTCGAAGACGGACGCGGTGACCTCCGTGACCCCGTCGTCGTCTCCGTCTGCGCCGTTCTCTGCGTCGTGCGCGCCGGCCTCGGCCTCCTCGGCTTCCTCCGCCTCGGCGATGACGTCGGTCACCGGTTCCCGGGGCCCGGCCAGCGCCGCGAGCTGTTCGGCGGCCCGGTCCAGGAGCCGCTGAACGGCGGTCGCGGTCGCCTCCGCCGGGAAGGCGGCGGCCCGCCCGTCGGCGGCGCCCTCGGCGGTGAACTCCAGCCGGGTCCCGTCGCCCACCGGGGTCAGCAGCAGGGCGAGGGCCAGCTTGACGGTGCCGCTGCCGCGGATCTCCGCGCCCTCTCCCGAGACGGTGAAGCGGTCCGGAGCCCGTTCGGTGACGGTCAGGGCTCCGCGGTAGGTGACGGTGTTCCCGCCGACCCGCAGTTTGAGGCGGCCGGACACGGGCCCGGACGCCGCGTCGGCGTCCTGCTGGAGCCCGGGTACGCAGCGGGCCACCCGGGCGGGGTCGCGCAGCACGGCGCGGAGGTCGTCTGCCGGTACCGGAACGAACACCTGATGCTCCATGTGGACGAGCCTACCGACGCGAGGCCCTCCCGCGCCCGGTGCGGCACCTACGAATACCGCGGGTGCGGGAGCGTCGACGGCGGCAGGCCCGCCACGCGGGTGCGCTCGGCGTCGCGCGCGGCGTCCCGCAGGGACTGCGTGGACAGCGAGCGCAGCCCCGGCGTGTCGGGATCCACCCGCAGCGCGGGGACCCGGTCCCGGCCGGCCAGTACGAAGCCCCAGTCCTGCGGTGGCGTCTCGGCGGTGCCGGGGCTGCGGTCGGGGCCGGCGGCGAAGCCGGAGAGCCGGCCGCCCGCGCTGTAGGGCGCGGTGTACAGGCCGGCCGCGCGCAGGGTGGCCTCGACCGTCCAGTACGTGCGCGGGCGCGTGGCCAGCGGTCCGGCGTGCACGGCGATCCGCCCGCCGGGGTGCAGGGCCCGCGCGGCGAGCCCGTAGAACTCCTGGGAGTACAGCTTCGTGCTGGGCGTGATCCCCGGGTCGGGGAGGTCGGAGACGATCACGTCGAAGCCGTCCCGGGCACCGGGCCCCCGCAGCCAGCGGAAGGCGTCCTGCGTGACGACCCCGAGCCGCGGGTCCTCGTACACGTGGCCGTTGAGCGCGGAGAGCATCGGGTCGGTGCGGGCGAGCCGGACCACGCCGGGGTCGAGTTCGACGACGGTGACGGAGGTGACGTCGCGGTAGCGCAGCACCTCGCGGGCGGCGAGCCCGTCACCGCCGCCGAGGACCAGGACCCGGCTGTGCGGGCCGGTCATCGCGGGGTGCACGAGGGCCTCGTGGTAGCGGTACTCGTCGTAGCCGCTGACCCGCAGCCGGCCGTCGAGGAACAGGTCGAGGGAGCGCGGGGAGCCGGTGGCCGGCCCGGTCAGGACGAGTTCCTGGACGCCGGTCTGCTCCGCGACGCGGACCTCGGCGCCGTAGACGGCGCGCCGGGCGACCCCCTCGAAGTCGTCGGCGAGCACGGTCGCGCAGGCGAGGGCGGACAGCACGGTGACGTTCGCGATGATCAGCAGCCAGCGGGCGCGCCGGCTCAGGTCGCGGCGGAACAGCCACAGGACGAGGCCCGCGCCGACGACCGCGTTGACGGTGCCGGTCAGCATGGCGCCGGTGAGCTGGCCGAGCACCGGCAGCAGCAGGAACGGGAAGGCCAGCCCGCCGACCAGGGCGCCCACGTAGTCGGCGGCGAACAGGTCGGCGACCGCGCCGCCCGCGTCCTGTCTGCGGATGCGCTGGATGAGGACCATCAGCAACGGGATCTCGGCACCGATGAGCACGCCGATCGCGAAGGAGAAGGCCACGAGCGCGGGCCTCGACTCGCCCAGCCAGGCGAAGCTCGCGTACAGCGCCATCGCCGACAGCCCGCCGAGCAGCGCGAGGCCCGCCTCGATGGCCGCGAAGCCGACGGCGGGCCGGTTGCGGAGCCGTTTGGCCAGCAGTGATCCGACGCCCATCGCGAAGACCATGACGGACAGCACGACGGACGCCTGGGTGACGGAATCGCCGATGAGGTAGGAACCGAGGGCGAGCAGTTCCAGCTCGTACACGAGCCCGCAGGCGGCGCAGACGAACACGGTGGCCAGCACGAGGATTCGGCCGGTCCGGGGCCGTACGGGCAGGGCGGCCGGAAGGCTCGCCACGCCCCGCGGCTCCGGAGCCGGGAGCACCCGGCGCGGGACGGAACGGTCGATCATGCAGCGAACCGTACGTCACCGCCCACTTGCATCCCGTCACCCACATGGGTGCAAGTGACGTACGGTTTCAGCCGGTTGGCGTAACCGTGCGGGGGCGCTCGCGGCTTCCGCGCCCCCCGGAAGGCCGAGGCCCGGTCCCGTCGCTACCGCGCGGCGGACTCCAGGGTTCCGGTGGACGCGCCCGTGCGCACCCCGACCCTCGTACGAGTGGCCACCAACTGGCCTTCCTGCGGGTACGCGTGCCAGGTCCGCCAGCGCACCTGCCCCTCGTGGCGCTGCGCGAGCATCGCGGTGAAGGCGTGCGGGCTGCCGGGAAAGGTTCCGGCCAACCCGTTCGGGTGATCCGCGACCAGCGCGAGCAGCTCCTGCGCACGCCCCGCGAAGGAGCCCTGCGACAGGGTCTCCACCCGCGCGGCGAACTCGTAGTCCCAGTCACCCATCCGCTTCGCCACGCCGAGCGGCAGCGGCGTGCGGCTGCCGGGCATACAGGCGACCGTCTCCGAACAGAGCACCGCGCCCTCCTCCAGGAGCACCTGGTGCGAGGCTCCGAGCAGGCGCAACTCCAGCTTCGCCCCGGCCAGGTCGAGGTTCAGCACGGCCAGGGCGGGCAGCCGGTCCCGACCGAGCGCCCAGGCGAGATCGGCGGCACGCGTGTCGGTGTAGGTGGTCTGGAGGGTCGTGAGCATGAGTCGGCTCCGCAAACGCGCGAGGGAGATGGGCCGGGGCCCGCCAGCGGTAGTCAACGGGTGGGGGGACACCGGCACGGGTCCACAGGAAGTCCAGGGAGGTCCGAGGACTGGTCTACTCAACCGAGGGAATCATGAAAGGCACGGCACTCACAGCGTTTTTACCCAACTTGGTTGGGTTTACATCCCCCCGGGGGCTACTCAGTTCACGTGTTCAATCCCGGGCGTCCCGCGCGTCACGCCACACCGGCCCCGCGGGCCGGAACTTTCCGCTCCACGAGCCCGGGAGCACCTGGTGCGAGGCTCCGAGCAGGCGCAACTCCAGCTTCGCCCCGGCCAGGTCGAGGTTCAGCACGGCCAGGGCGGGCAGCCGGTCCCGA
>NZ_JBHYVA010000459.1:3638-6904 GCF_042750055.1 Streptomyces sp. NPDC059456 | reverse complement strand
CCGCGTCAGTTGTGTTAAAGATCCAGCTCCGTCCCCTGCCTGCGCTCCGGCTCCTTCTCCGGCCCGCGCTCCGGCTCCGGCCCGCGCTCCTTCCCCTGCCTGCGCTCCGGCTCCGGCCGGGGCTGCGGGGACTCCTGGGCCAGGTCGGGGACCAGCGTGCCCGCGGCCCGGCGCAACGCCTCCCAGCGCAGCTCCCGTACGCCGCTGTCGTGCCAGTCGTCCTCCGCCTCCCTCGCGAGGGCGTCCGCCTGCCGGGCGGGCCTGGTCCGCCAGGAGTGCACCGCCACCGCCACCGGCACCGCCGGGAGCAGCGTCCAGACGAGGGCCGCGGCGCCGGTCGCCCACCACACCGGGCCGAAGCTCGCCAGCCCGCGCGAGCCGAGCGGCCCCGAGGCGGCCGCCGCGAGCCCGGCCATCAGCAGCGCGCACACCAGCGCGCCCAGAGCCGCCGTCAGGGCGGTTTCCCGGTACCGGACTTCACGCGCCCGGCGTACCGCGAACCACCCGACGGCCAGTCCGGCCAGCAGCGGCACGCCCGCGGCCGCACAGGTCAGCAGCGACCCCGGCCCCTGCGGCGGCAGCGCCGCCAGCAGCGGGAACCTCGGCAGCGCGGGCGATCCGGCGAAGCCCAGCGGGGTCGCGGTCGCACCGGCGCCGAGGGCGAAGCCGGGACCGAGGGCGTAGGCCGCGCCCCACACCACGGCGTTCGGGAGCAGCGCGAGCGCGAGGAGCAGCACCGCGAAGCGGCCGGACCAGACCCCGGTCAGCGCCAGGAAGGACCCCTGGACCTCCGCCGCGTGCCAGGCGAGCGAGGCCCCGACGAGCAGTGCGCCGCCGCCCAGCAGGACGAGGACCCCCGCGGCTCCGGCGCGCAGCGCGACCGCGTAGCGGGGGCGGGCGAAGGCCCGGCGCACGGCTTCCGGGACCCGGTGCGGCAGCGGGCCGACCGGACGCCCCTTGGCCGCCCACACCCCGCCGGCGGCGGCGAGCGCGGCGACCAGCGGTACGTGCCAGGCGGCGCTCAGCGGGTCGGCGGGCATGGGGCCGCCGGCCGCGTAGACGGTGGCGATCGATCCGACGCAGAGGTATCCGCAGGTCACGGCCGAGAAGACGGCACTGGCGGGCAGGATCTCGTCGCCGTCCCCCGCATCGCTGCCGTCGCCCGGGGCGCTGCCGAGGCGGGCGGCGCGGCGCATCAGCAGCGCGGGCAGCCCGACGAGCAGCAGCGGGGTCACTCCGACGGGCGCCGGCACCCCGGACAGCGTGTCGTAGCGGACGAGCTCGGTCCCGTGGGCGAGCAGCCAGAGCCCGGCGGCCAGGTGCAGGGCTCCGCCCGGGCCGCTGTCGGGGTACGGGGAGCTGATCCACAGCACGATGACGAGCACGGCCAGGAAGCCGAGCCCCAGTCCGGCGGCCATGGCTCCGCCCAGTACGCAGGCGGCGGCGGCCGGCGAACGGCGCCGCCCGGCTGCGGCCCGCCGGGCCGTCGGCAACGGGGTCCCGCGTTCGGTCACTTGGGTCACTCCGCCATGGTGCCAACGACACGCGCTTTGTTCGGGTAACAGGCAAATGTCCGTGGTGTCGCTCAATATACGTTTATGTACTTTTTCGCCCATGTCTGTCGGCAGGCCAAGGGGAGTGTGGCATGACTGCGAGCGTCGAGGAGCCGAAGCTCCCCTCGCCCAAGGAACGCCGCAGACTGCGCGAGGCGGCGGACCTGACGTACGAGGACGTCGCGGCGGCGGTCGGCGTGACCGTCACCACGGTCCGCTCCTGGGAGACGGGCCGCACGGGCCCCCGGGGGCGCAAACGCGAGGCCTACGCCCTTTTCCTGGCCTCCTTGACCACCCCGCCCCCGCCCGAGACCGCTGCTCCGGCACCGCCCCCGCCCGAGACCGCTGCTCCGGCACCGGTCCCGGCCGGGACCCCGGTTCCGGCGCCGCCCATGACGCCGCCTCAGGGCCCTGGGGCCGACGGCCGCGGTACGGAATCCGCCGGGGCCGCAGGGGCCGCGGACGCGGCCCTCCCGCCGGCGGACGCCGGCGCGCCCGGACCCGTGGGCGCGGCGGCGGCTGACGCCGGGTCATCGGCCGGACCCGACGGGCGGGCGTCGCGGATGCAGGCGCTCTACCGCCCCTTCGGCACCGACCGGCGCGGGCAGCAGCCCCTTCCGGCGGTCCCGACCGAGCCCGGCTTCCTGCCGCGGCACGACGCCGGGTTCACCGCCAGGGCCGCCGCCGGCGGCATCGGCGTGCCCGGCCCCGGGACCTCCTGGTCGCCCGTCCGCCTCCCGGACCCCGCGCCACCGCAGCCGGCCCCCGCCGCGGAGGAATCCGTACCGGCCCCGGCCGGGCCCGAACGGCCGCCCGGGCCGCGGGAGGTGTTCGACGCGATGTACGACTACGCCGCCCCCGCCCTCACGCGGCAGGCGTACCTGCTCACCGGCCGCCGCAGCCTCTCCCAGGAGGCCGTCGAGCAGGCGTTCCAGCAGGCCTGGGCGCGGTGGCCCGAGGTGGCCGTGGACCCCGACCCCGTCGGCTGGGTGCGCGCGGCCGTGTACGAGTACGCCCTCTCCCCCTGGCACCGGTTCCGCCGCGCCCACAAGCACCCCGAAGAGGCCCCCGCCGCCCCGGCCGACCGGATCCTGATGGACGCCATGCTGGCGCTCCCCGCGGCCCACCGCCGTACCGTGCTGCTCTACGACGGCGTCGGCCTCGACCTCCCCGACACCGCGGCCGAGACGGAGGCCACCACCCCCACCGCCGGCAACCGCCTGCTGCGCGCGCACGCCGCCCTCGCCGACCGGATCCCGGAACTGGCCGCCGCGCCGCCCGGGAAGGAGTCCGCCGTGCTGCGCGAGCGGCTCGGCGCGGTCACGCCGGCCGTCCGGCTGGAGCCCCGGCCCGCGGCCGTCGTCCGCATGGCCGCCGAGCACCGTGTCACGCGGTGGACCCGCGCGTTCCTCGGCCTGACGGCCGTGATCGCCGTCGCGACCGCGTACACCACCGTGACCGCGCCCCGCCAGTACGAACCCCCCGTCGCCCCCGGCGCGAGCGTCTCGGGGGTCCCGCCGCTCAGCGGCCCCCAGCGGCTCACCGAGGAGACCCGCCAGCTCCACGACAAGCTGCGCGAACACCCCGCGCACAAGCCGGACCGGCTCGCCCCCAGCCTCGAATAGCCGCGGGCGGACCACGGAAAACGGGGGGGGGGGGGGGGCGCGCGGGGGGGGGGGGGGGGGGCGCGGGGGGGCGCGGCCGCCCGACCGC
>NZ_JBHYVA010000459.1:0-3628 GCF_042750055.1 Streptomyces sp. NPDC059456 | reverse complement strand
GCCCCCCCCCCCCCCCCGCGCCCCCCCCCCCACGCCCGTACACGCGCCTACGGCAACGGCAAGCGTTACTGCGCGGCGTTCAGGATCTCGCGCGCGAGCTTGGCGGTCTCGGTCGGCGTCTTGCCGACCTTGACGCCGGCGGCCTCGAGGGCCTCCTTCTTGGCCTGCGCGGTGCCGGAGGAGCCGGAGACGATGGCGCCGGCGTGGCCCATGGTCTTGCCCTCGGGGGCGGTGAAGCCCGCGACGTAGCCGACGACCGGCTTGGTGACGTTCTTCGCGATGAAGTCCGCCGCACGCTCCTCGGCGTCGCCGCCGATCTCGCCGATCATGACGATGAGCTCGGTCTCCGGGTCGGCCTCGAAGGCCTCCAGGGCGTCGATGTGCGTGGTGCCGATGACCGGGTCGCCACCGATGCCGACGGCGGAGGTGAAGCCGATGTCACGGAGCTCGTACATCATCTGGTAGGTCAGCGTGCCGGACTTGGACACGAGACCGATCTTGCCGGGCTTGGTGATGTCGCCCGGGATGATGCCGGCGTTGGACTGGCCGGGGGTGATCAGACCCGGGCAGTTCGGGCCGATGATGCGGGTCTTGTTGCCCTTGGCGGTCGCGTACGCCCAGAAGGCGGCGGAGTCGTGCACCGCGATGCCCTCGGTGATGACGACGGCCAGCGGGATCTCGGCGTCGATGGCCTCGACGACGGCGGCCTTGGCGAACGCCGGCGGGACGAAGAGGACGGAGACGTTGGCGCCCGTCTTCTCCATCGCCTCGGCGACCGAACCGAAGACCGGGACCTCGGTGCCGTCGAAGTCGACGGACGTGCCGGCCTTGCGCGGGTTCACGCCACCGACGATGTTGGTGCCGTCAGCCAGCATCAGCTTGGTGTGCTTCATGCCCGTGGCACCGGTCATGCCCTGGACGATGACCTTGCTGTCCTTGTTGAGGAAGATAGCCATGTGAGTCTGTGACCTCTGCCCTTACTTCGCAGCCGCGAGCTCGGCGGCCTTGTCGGCCGCACCGTCCATGGTGTCCACGCGCTGCACCAGCGGGTGGTTGGCGTCCGAGAGGATCTTGCGACCCAGCTCGGCGTTGTTGCCGTCGAGACGGACGACCAGCGGCTTGGTGACCGCCTCGCCCTTCTCCTCCAGCAGAGCCAGCGCCTGGACGATGCCGTTGGCGACCTCGTCACACGCGGTGATGCCACCGAAGACGTTGACGAAGACGGACTTGACGTCCGGGTCGCCGAGGATGATCTCGAGGCCGTTGGCCATGACGGCGGCGGAGGCGCCACCGCCGATGTCCAGGAAGTTGGCCGGCTTGACGCCGCCGTGGTTCTCACCGGCGTACGCGACGACGTCGAGGGTGCTCATGACGAGACCCGCGCCGTTGCCGATGATGCCGACCTCGCCGTCGAGCTTCACGTAGTTGAGGTTCTTCGCCTTGGCGGCGGCCTCGAGCGGGTTCGCGGCCGCGTGGTCCACGAACTCCTCGTGGCCCGGCTGGCGGAACTCGGCGTTCTCGTCGAGCGAGACCTTGCCGTCGAGGGCGATGACGTCGCCGGAGGCGACCTTCGCGAGCGGGTTGACCTCGACGAGGAGCGCGTCCTCGGCGATGAAGGTCGCCCACAGGGTCACGAGGACCTCGGCGACCTTCTCGGCGACCTCGGCCGGGAACTGCGCCAGCGCGACGATCTCGCGGGCCTTCTCGATGGTCACGCCCTCGTTGGCGTTCACCGGGACCTTGGCGAGCTTCTCCGGGGTCTCCTCGGCGACCTGCTCGATGTCCATGCCGCCCGCGACCGAGGCCATGGCCAGGAAGGTGCGGTTGGTACGGTCCAGCAGGTACGAGACGTAGTACTCCTCGAGGATCTCGGGAGCGGTCTCGGCGATCATCACCTTGTGGACCGTGTGGCCCTTGATGTCCATGCCCAGGATGTCCGTCGCGCGGGCGACGGCCTCGTCCGGGGTGGCGGCGAGCTTGACGCCGCCGGCCTTGCCGCGGCCGCCGACCTTCACCTGCGCCTTGACGACCGACTTGCCGCCCAGCCGCTCGGTGGCCTCGCGAGCCGCCTCAGGCGTGTCGATGACTTCACCGGCCAGCACCGGTACACCGTGCTTGGCGAAGAGGTCCCTCGCCTGGTACTCGAACAGGTCCACGCGCGTCCGTCCCTTGTCTTCAAAGATTCGCAGTGATTCGCGGTTGTCTGCGTGGGCGTGCCGCGGAGGGCAACGTGACGGCGCTGTCACTAGGGAGGCGCACACGGTGACCGTGGACGCGGCATGTCCGTCCCGCAGGTTATCCCCGTGGGACCTGCGTCCCTAAATCGCATATCACACCTGAGCGGTGATACCTGTCACAGATCGCCTCACGGTTGAACTGGAAATTCGTGTGATCCGCCAGCGGTCACGGGGTGGGCGGGGGGCGCTTCTCCAGGGCCGCGGCCATCACGTCCGGGAACAGGTCGGGGGTGCAGGCGAAGGCCGGTGCGCCGAGTGCCGCGAGGGCCGCCGCGTGCTCGTGGTCGTAGGCGGGAGCACCCTCGTCGGACAGTGCAAGCAGGGCGACGAACTCGACGCCCGACGCCTTCATCGCCGCGACGCGGCCCAGCATCTCGTTGCGTATGCCGCCCTCGTGGAGATCACTGATGAGGACCACAACGGTGTCGGCAGGGCGGGTGATCTTCGACTGACAGTAGGCGAGGGCGCGGTTGATGTCGGTGCCGCCGCCGAGCTGCGTACCGAAGAGGACGTCGACCGGATCGTCGAGCTGATCCGTCAGGTCGGCCACGGCCGTGTCGAACACGACGAGCCGCGTCGCGATCGAACGCATCGAGGCGAGGACCGCGCCGAAGACGGACGCGTACACCACGGAGGCCGCCATCGACCCGGACTGGTCGATGCACAGGACCACCTCCTTCCGGACCGACTGTGCCGCCCGGCCGTGGCCGATGAGCCGCTCGGGGACGACGGTCCGGTGCTCGGGAAGGTAGTGCTTGAGATTCGCCCGGATGGTCCGGTCCCAGTCGATGTCCGCGTGCCGGGGGCGGCCGGTCCGGGCGGAGCGGTCGAGGGCGCCGGTGAGGGTGGCGCGGGTGCGGGACGCGAGCCGCTCCTCCAGTTGCCGGACGACGGCGCGGACCACGGCACGGGCCGTTTCGCGGGTGGTCTCCGGCATCGCCTTGTTGAGGGACAGGAGGGTGCCGACGAGGTGCACGTCGGGCTGGACGGCCTCCAGCATCTCCGGCTCCAGGAGGAGGGTGGCCAGGCCCAGCCGCTCGATGGCGTCCCGCTGCATGACCTGGACGACGGAGGCGGGGAAGTACGTACGGATGTCCCCCAGCCAGCGGGCCACGTTCGGCGCGGATCCGCCGAGCCCGCCGCTGCGCCCGGCGGAGCCGCGCCCGGCGGCCCCGCCGCTCCCGTAGAGCGCGCCGAGCGCGGCGTCCATCCCGGCGTCGGGCCCGTCCGGCACGCACCCGGTCCCGTCCCCGTCCGCGCCGAGCACCATCCGCCACCGCCGCAGCCGCTCCCGTGCGGCGCCCTCTGCGGTGGCGTCCGCCGCGGGGGCGCCCCCGGCCGCCGAACGCCCCCAGCCGCGCCACAGCCCCGCCCGCCCGCGGGCGGCCCGC
>NZ_JBHYVA010000458.1:0-6918 GCF_042750055.1 Streptomyces sp. NPDC059456 | reverse complement strand
CGCCCCCGGCCGCAGCCTGGGCCCCCGCCCCCCGCCCCCGCGCCCCCACGGCCTGGTGGTGGTAGGTCGGCACCTCCGCCTCCTCCGGGACCAGCGCCGCGTACCGCGTGCCCGCGACCGGGCGGACCGGGTGCCAGGACATGACGCCCGGGGCCACCGCGTGGCCGTCGATGTGCTGGATCAGCGTGCCGCCCAGGGCGACGTTCAGCGCCTGCATGCCGCGGCAGATGCCCAGCACCGGTGTGCCCGACGCCAAGGCCGCCTCGATCAGGGCGAGTTCCCACTCGTCGCGGACCGTCGCGGGGGCGCCCGTGCGCGGGTGCCGTTCGGCCCCGTAGCGGACCGGGTCCACGTCGGGGCCGCCGGCGACGACCAGGCCGTCCAGCCGGCTCAGCACCTCCGCCGCCGATCCGGCTTCGTCCGGCGGGAGCAGTACGGCCGCGCCGCCCGCCGCCTGGACGAGTTCGTGGTACCCGGTGGGCACGAGGGACGCCGGGACGTCCCACACCCCGTAGCGGGTGGATTCCTCCACGTAGGTCGTGATGCCGATGAGCGGCCTGGGCACGGTTGCTACCTCCAAGGGGCGGGGGGAAGGCGGTCCGGTCGGCGTCCGGACCGGTTCGGGCCGGTACCGGCCCGGTACCGGCCCCGCTGCGGACCGGCCGCGGGACCGGTTGCGGGTTCGGTCGAGGGTTCAGTCGCGGGTCAGTTCCGCCTCGGCCTCCGCGAGCGCCGCGAACTCCTCTTCCGGCGCGGACGCCACCAGATGGTGGCGACTGTAGAACGCGAAGTAGGCGAGGGCGACCGCGTACACACCCAGCGCGATGAACGCCGCGTCCTTGTCGACGAGGAAGGTGGCGACCAGTGCCGACAGGGCCAGGACGAAGGCCACCGAGGAGGTGGCGATGCCGCCCGGCGTGCGGTACGGGCGCTCCAGGCCCGGCTCCCGCTTGCGGAGCACGATGTGGGACAGCGCCATCAGTGCGTACGAGATCGTCGCGCCGAACACGGCGATGTTGAGCATGCGCGGGCCGTTCCCGGTGGCCGCGGCGAGGGCGAAGCCGATCGCGCCGGGAATGAGCAGGCCCAGGTACGGGGCCTTGCGCTTCGAGGTGAGGGAGAGGAAGCGCGGCAGGTAGCCGGCCCGGGACAGGGCGAACAGCTGGCGCGAGCCCGCGTAGATGAGCGAGAAGAAGGAGGCCACGAGCCCGGCCAGGCCCGCGTAGTTGACGAAGGTCTTCAGCCAGGACAGGCCCGGGTTGCCGTCGAGGGCGACGACCAGCGGGTTCCCGGCGTCCTTGATGGCGTCGGCGCCGCGCGCACCGGTCGAGGCGAGGAAGGTCAGCAGCGCGAGCAGGACGAGGATGCCCATGGAGATCGACAGGGCCCGCGGCATGGACCGCACCGGATCCTTGGCCTCCTCGGCGGCCAGCGGTACGCCCTCCACGCCGAGGAAGAACCACATCCCGAACGGGAAGGCGGCCCAGATGCCGAGGACGCCCAGCGGCAGCCAGGAGCTGGATCCGGCGGCGGTGGTGTCCACGGCGATGTCGTCGAGGTGTGAGGGGTCGAACTCGGTGAAGGCCCCCAGCGCGAAGACGATCAGCGCGAGCACGGCGATGGCGGTGACGACGAGGGAGAAGCGCAGGGCCTCGCCGACGCCCCACAGGTGGATGCCGATGAAGATCGCGAAACAGGCGAGGTAGACCGGCCAGCCGGAGGTGAGGCCGAACAGGTGCAGGGATTCGACGTAGTCGCCGATGAAGATGGAGATCGCGGCCGGGGCCAGGATGTACTCGATCAGGATCGCGGTGCCGGTGAGGAAGCCGCCCCAGGTGCCGAGCGCGCGGCGGGCGAAGCCGTAGCCGCCGCCCGCCGTCGGCAGGATCGCGGACAGCTCCGCGAGGGAGAAGACGAGGCAGGCGTACATCGCGCCCATGAGGGCGGTGGCGATGGCGAGGCCGCCGAAGCCGCCCTGGGCGAGGCCGACGTTCCAGCCGGAGAAGTCGCCGGAGACGACGTACGCGACGCCCAGACCGGTCAGCAGCAGCCAGCCGGCGCTGCCGCGGCGCAGCGTGCGCCGCTCCAGGTAGCCGTCGCCGCCCTCGGGGGAAGTGATGGGTTCGGGTACGGCTGCGAGCCGTGCCTCGGTGTCGTCGGCCATGTGCGCTCCTGCCTAGGGCAATGGTTGTGGGGCGTACCTTTGCCGTACTGGAGTGGAGTGCGCAAGACCCCTGCGTTAAACAGGGGTTACGAAAACCTCTCGGGCGGCCCCGCGCCCCGCGCCCTGCGCTCTAGGCCAGGAACCCCCGCAGCAGCGCGGCCGTCCCGCAGCAGTGCTCGCGCATCACCTCGCGCGCCGCGTCCGCGTTGCGCTCCAGCACCGCCTCCACGAGCGCGCTGTGCTGCTGCTGCGAGTGCTCCAGGTTGCGCACCAGCAGCGGGATGCAGTCCAGCAGGTCGTTCACGGTAGCCCGGACGGCGGCGTACTGGGCCGTGAGGGTGGCGGATCCGGCGAGCTCGCACAGGGTGAGGTGGAAGAGGGTGTCCTGGCGGCGGTAGTCGGGCAGCGGTGCGTCGTGGGTGGCGGCCAGGGCGGCGAGCAGCCGCTCCGCGCCCTCCTCGGCGAGCCCCTGGGAGGCGCACAGCCCCGCCGCCCCCACCTCCAGGACCTCGCGGAACCGCAGGGCGTCCTCGATGTCCACGCCCACCACGCGCCGGCGCAGCTCGTCCTCGGTGCCCCCCACCGGGGTGTCGGGGCGCGGGAGCACGAAGGTCCCCCCGTACCGGCCGCGCCGGGCCTCGACCAGGCCCTGGTCCTGGAGCACCTTCAGCACCTCGCGCAGGGTGACGCGGCTGATCCCCATCCGCTCCGCCAGCTCGCGCTCGGGCGGCAGCCGCTCGCCGCCGGGCACCAGACCCAGCCGGACCACCTGGAGGATCTGCTCGAGCGCCTCCTCGAAACCGTTGCCCGCCCGCACCTGCCGCAGCACCGGATTCAGCCGCGCGATCGCGCCGCCTTCACCCGCCGTGTCGGTCATCTCGGCTCCTCCCCTTCCCAAGCAATGGTTCTGTTCAATACCTTAGGCCTCCTCGGCTCACCGAAGGAGAGATTCCAGTGGTAGACCGCAAGCCGCCGCTCGCGCCCGAGGAGCTCCGTGCCCTCGTGGCGAGTGGCGAGATCGACACCGTGGTCCTGGCCTTCCCCGACATGCAGGGGCGCCTCCAGGGCAAGCGGTTCGCCGCACAGTTCTTCCTCGACGAAGTCCTCGCGCACGGCACCGAGGGCTGCAACTACCTCCTCGCCGTCGACACGGAGATGAACACCGTCGACGGATTCGAGATGTCCTCCTGGGACCGGGGTTACGGCGACTTTGCCATGCACCCCGACCTCGCGACCCTGCGCCGGATCCCCTGGAACCCCGGCAGTGCCTTCCTCCTCGCGGACCTCGCCTGGAACGACGGCTCCCCGGTGGTCGCCGCGCCCCGGCAGATCCTGCGCCGCCAGCTCGAACGCCTCGCCGGACACGGCTACACGGCCATGGTCGGCACCGAGCTGGAGTTCATGGTCTTCCAGGACACGTACGAACAGGCCTGGAACGCCAACTACCGCGGCCTGACCCCCGCCAACCAGTACAACATCGACTACTCCGTCCTCGGGACCGGCCGCATCGAGCCCCTGCTGCGCCGGATCCGCAACGAGATGCAGGCCGCCGGCCTGACCGTGGAATCGGCCAAGGGCGAGTGCAACCTCGGCCAGCACGAGATCGCCTTCCGCTACGACGAGGCGCTGACCACCTGCGACCAGCACTCCGTCTACAAGACCGGCGCGAAGGAGATCGCCTCTCAGGAGGGCGTCTCGCTCACCTTCATGGCCAAGTTCGACGAGCGCGAGGGCAACTCCTGCCATATCCACCTCTCGCTGGGCGACGCCGACGGGCACAATGCGATGGCCGGTGACGGCCCGGGCGGAATGTCACCGGTGATGCGGCACTTCCTGGCCGGTCAGCTGGCCGCGCTGCGCGACTTCTCCCTTCTCTACGCCCCGAACATCAATTCGTACAAGCGTTTCCGGCCGGGATCCTTCGCGCCGACCGCCGTCGCCTGGGGCGTGGACAACCGGACCTGTGCGCTCCGCGTCGTCGGCCACGGCCGCTCGATGCGCTTCGAGAACCGCCTCCCCGGCGGGGACGTCAACCCGTACCTCGCCGTCGCCGGGCTGGTCGCGGCCGGGCTCTACGGCGTCGAGAACCGCCTCGAACTGCCCGAGGCCTGCGCGGGCAACGCGTACACGGCCGATTTCGCGCACGTCCCCACCACCCTGCGCGAAGCCGCGGAACTCTGGGAGAACAGCGAGATCGCCAAGGCCGCCTTCGGCCCCGAGGTGGTCGCCCACTACCGCAACATGGCCCGCGTGGAACTGGACGCGTACGACTCCGCCGTCACCGACTGGGAGCTGCGGCGCTCCTTCGAACGCCTGTAGTCGTCTCGGTCGCCCACCACCCGTCACCCGTCGCCCATCATCTGGCACCGCCACTCCGCCCCGCCCCGAACACCCGAAAGGCACCACGTGTCCGACGCGCTGGCCCCGGCCCATTTGACCGTGCTGAATCCGGCCACCGAGGAAATCGTCGCCACCGTCCCGGCCGCCACACGGGACGATGTCGACGCCGCAGTCGCCCGGGCCGCCGCCGCCCCGCGCGGCGGGGCGGCCGCCGCCCCCGCCGACCGGGCGCGGCTGCTGCGCCGTTTCGCCGCGGTCGTCGACGGGCACATCGAGGAACTGGCCCGACTGGAGGTCCGCGAGGCCGGGCACACCATCGGCAACGCCCGCTGGGAAGCCGGCAACGTCCGCGACCTGCTCGAATTCGCCGCCGGGGGAGTGGAGCGGCTCTCCGGGCGGCAGATCCCCGTCGCCGGCGGCATCGACGTCACCTTCCTCGAACCCCTCGGCGTCATCGGCGTGATCGCCCCGTGGAACTTCCCCATGCCGATCGCCGCCTGGGGCCTCGCCCCCGCCCTGGCCGCCGGGAACGCTGTGCTCCTCAAGCCCGCCGAAACCACCCCGCTCACCGCGCTGCGCCTCGCCGAACTCGCCCTCGAAGCCGGGATCCCCGAACACCTCTTCCAGGTGCTCCCCGGCCACGGGACCGTCGCCGGCGACGCACTCGTCGAGCACCCCGGCGTAGCGAAGATCGTCTTCACGGGGTCCACCCCGGTCGGCAAGCAGATCATGGCCAAGTGCGCCGACCGGGTGAAGCGCGTCACCCTCGAACTCGGCGGCAAGAGCCCGAACATCGTCTTCGCCGACGCCGACCTCGAAGCCGCCGCCGCAGCCGCGCCGATGGCCTTCCTCGACAACACCGGACAGGACTGCTGCGCCCGCACCCGGATCCTCGTCCAGCGCTCCGCCTACGACCGGTTCCTGGAACTGCTCGCCCCCGGCATCGAGGGCGTCCGCGTCGGCGACCCCGCCGACGAGAAGACCCAGATGGGGCCGCTGATCTCCCGCGTCCAACTGGACCGCGTACGGTCCTACGTCACCGACGGCCTCACCGCGATCCGCGGCACCGCCCCCGAAGGCCCCGGCTTCTGGTACCCGCCGACCCTCGTCACCGACGTAGCCCCCACGGCACCGGTGGCCGCCGAGGAAGTCTTCGGACCCGTCGCCGTCGTCCTCCCCTTCGAGGACGAGGAGGACGCCGTACGCCTGGCCAACGCCACCGCATACGGTCTCTCCGGCTCCCTCTGGACCCGCGACATCGGCCGCGCACTGCGCGTCTCGCGCGCCGTCGCCGCGGGCAACCTGTCCGTCAACTCCCACAGCAGCGTCCGCTACTGGACCCCCTTCGGCGGCTACAAGCAGTCCGGACTCGGCCGCGAGCTCGGACCCGACGCCCTCACCGCATTCACCGAGACCAAGAACGTCTTCATCAGCACGGAGGCCTGAACCGCATGTCCACTTCTGACACCGAGACCGTCTGCCGCCGCCTGGTCGGCCGTACCGCCGTCATCACCGGAGCCGGCAGCGGCATCGGCCTCGCCACCGCCCGCCGCCTGGCCTCCGAAGGCGCCAACGTGGTCTGCGCCGACATCGACGAGACGGCCGGCAAGGCCGCCGCCGAGGAGGTCGGCGGTCTGTTCGTCAAGGTCGACGTCACCAGCCCGGAGGAGGTCGAGGCCCTCTTCAAGACCGCCTTCGACACCTACGGCTCCGTCGACATCGCCTTCAACAACGCCGGCATCTCGCCCCCGGACGACGACTCGATCCTCACCACCGGCCTGGAGGCCTGGAAGCGGGTCCAGGACGTCAACCTCACCTCCGTCTACCTGTGCTGCAAGGCCGCCCTGCCGTACATGCAGCGCCAGGGCCGCGGCTCCATCATCAACACCGCCTCCTTCGTGGCCATCATGGGCGCCGCCACCTCCCAGATCTCCTACACCGCCTCCAAGGGCGGCGTGCTCGCCATGTCCCGCGAGCTCGGCGTCCAGTTCGCCCGCGAGGGCATCCGCGTCAACGCCCTGTGCCCGGGACCCGTCAACACCCCCCTGCTCCAGGAGCTGTTCGCCAAGGACCCGGAGCGCGCCGCCCGCCGCCTCGTGCACATCCCGCTGGGCCGGTTCGCCGAGCCCACCGAGATCGCGGCCGCCGTCGCCTTCCTCGCCAGCGACGACTCCTCCTTCATCAACGCCACCGACTTCCTCGTGGACGGCGGCATCTCCGGCGCGTACGTCACCCCCCTGTAGGCCGCCGCCGACGGGCGGGCGCCCCCAGCGTTCACCCGCACTCCATCCCCCCGGGAGGCCCGGGCGGCGGGCGCGCCCGGCGGGCGGGTGCGGCACGCTCCACCCAGAGATAACGATCTCAATATACACACCAGCCCACCGCGCCCGACCCCCGCCGAGAGAGACCCCCCG
>NZ_JBHYVA010000457.1:6187-6965 GCF_042750055.1 Streptomyces sp. NPDC059456 | reverse complement strand
GCGGCCGAGCCCGCGAACCCGGAGACCGTGCAGGCCGCCCGCCCCCTCCTCCCGGCACGCCCGCAGCAGCTGCCGGCCGAGCCCGGCCGGGTGCCGGAGGCCCAGCAGGACCGGCAGCTGCCGCGGGCGCCTCAGGTCCCGCACGTGCCTCGGGTTCCGCACGTGCCCCAGGCGCCGCGGGTCCCGCCGCCCCAGCGGGTTCCGGCGGTTCCGGCGGTTACGCCCGTCGCGCCGGACCCGCGGCGTCCGCCGTCCGCGGTCACCGCGATCGGCAGCGGGCCGAACGAGCGGGCCGCCGACCTGGCCGCGCACATACTGCCGCTCGGCACCGGATTCGCCCTGATGGGGCTGGGTCTGGGCTATCTGGGGATGCGGCTGCGCAAGGGGCTGTGAACCCGCGCCCGCAGCCGGCCCGCTCCCCGCCCGAGGCCTCCGCTCCCCCTCCCGGCGTACGCCTCAGGATGGTTGCGCCGCGCGACATACTCGGTATACATACTGAGTATGTCGATCCGCCACGGCCTTCTCGCCCTGCTGGAAAGGGGTCCTCGGTACGGCTCACAGCTGCGTACCGAGTTCGAATCCCGCACCGGCTCCACCTGGCCGCTCAACGTCGGGCAGGTGTACACCACCCTCGCCCGCCTGGAGCGCGACGGCCTCGTCGCGGCCGGCGGCGGGGGCACCCCCCGGCCCCCCCCCAACGCCCACACCCCCACCCGGCGCGCCGCGCGGGAGCACTGGTTAGAGAGCCCCCGGGAGCCCGCCCCCCCCCCCCCCCACC
>NZ_JBHYVA010000457.1:0-6177 GCF_042750055.1 Streptomyces sp. NPDC059456 | reverse complement strand
CCGCAGGGCCGCCTCGCGGGTGCGCCCGCCCCCCCGCCCCCGCGGGGGGGCGGGCCGCGCCCCCCCCCCCCCCCCCGGCGGCGAGGACACCGCCGGGCACACCCTCTACGCCATCACCGACTCCGGACGCGCCGAGCTGTACCAGTGGTACGAGCGCCCCGTGGACCGCACCAACCCGCCCCGCGACGAGCTGTCCATCAAGCTCGCCATGGCCGTGGGCGCCCCCGGCGTGGACATCCGCGCCGTCATCCAGGCCCAGCGGCACGCCACGATCAAGGCGATGCAGGACTACACCCGGCTCAAGGCGCAGGCGCTCGCCGCGATCGAGAGCGGTAAGACCCGCGAACGCGACGACGTGGCCTGGCTGCTGGTCCTGGAACAGCTGATCTTCCAGACCGAGGCCGAGGCCCGCTGGCTCGACCACTCGGAAGCGCGTCTCGTACGGCTCTCCCTGCCGGCCGACCGGAGAGCCGAGCCCGAACCGCCCCAGGCCGCCGAACCCGTTTCCGACGCCGTCCCCGACGCCGTCACCGCACCGCGGCGCCGCTCCTTCCGCGCTCCGCGGAGCTGACGCCACCACCGTTCCCAGGGGGGATCCCCATGCCTGACCAGCAGTCCGCACCCCGCATACGGCCCGTTCCGCCCGCTCGGCCGGACCGGTCCGCAGGACCCGTCCTCCAGCTCGACAAGCTCGTGCGCACCCACGGCAGCGGTGCCACCGAGGTGCACGCCCTGCGCGGCATCGACCTGGCCGTGCACCCCGGTGAACTCGTCGCCGTCATGGGCCCCTCCGGCTCGGGCAAGTCGACGCTGCTCACCCTGGCCGGCGGCCTCGACACGCCCACCAGCGGCCGCGTCGTCGTCGAGGGCACCGACATCACCGCCGCGAGCCGCAAGGAACTGGCCGCGCTGCGCCGCCGCAGCATCGGGTACGTCTTCCAGGACTACAACCTGATCCCGGCCCTCACCGCCGCCGAGAACGTGGCCCTGCCCCGTGAACTCGACGGGACCTCCGCCCGCAAGGCCCGCGCCTCCGCGCTGGCCGCCCTGGAGGAAATGGGCCTCGGGCAGCTCGCCGACCGCTTCCCCGACGAGATGTCCGGCGGCCAGCAGCAGCGCGTGGCCATCGCCCGCGCCCTCGTGGGCGACCGCCGCCTGGTCCTCGCCGACGAACCGACCGGCGCCCTCGACTCCGAGACCGGCGAATCCGTCCTCGCCCTGCTGCGCTCGCGCTGCGACGCCGGCGCCGCCGGGATCCTCGTCACCCACGAACCACGGTTCGCCGCCTGGGCGGACCGCGTGGTCTTCCTGCGCGACGGCAGCGTGGTCGACGAAACCCTGCGCAGCGGCGGCCCCGACTCCCTGCTGTCCGGGCAGGCGGCCGCACAGTGATCTCCTGGTACCACTCCTGGATCGCGGCCATCCGGATCGCCCGCCGCGACGCCTGGCGCTCCAAGGGCCGCAGCGCCCTCGTCCTCTCGATGATCGCCCTGCCGATCATCGGCGTGAGCGCCGCCGACCTCACCGTGCGCAGCGCCGAGCTCTCGCCCGAGCAGAAGGTGTCCCGTCAGATCGGCGCGGCGGACGCCCGGCTGATCGAACCCGAGGTCACGGGTCCCGTCTACCAGGACGTCGAGGGCAGGAACTCGATGCCCGTCGGCGGCTTCGACAAGTACACCCCCGCCGCGGAGCCGCATCCGAACGTCCTGGCCTCCGCGATCCCGGCCGGCGCCCAGTCCCTCAAGGACAGTACGGCGCACGCCAAGATCCGCACCCGGTACGGCCTGCTGGACACCGACCTGCGGGAGATCGACGCGTCCGGCCCGCTGGTCAAGGGCATGATCGAGCTGAAGCGCGGACGGCTGCCGCAGGAAGCGGGCGAGGTCATCGCCACGCCCGCCTTCCTGGAGGAGTCCGGGTTCTTCGTGGGCTCCGAGTTCCGCGCCCGCGGCTCGGAGACCTGGTACCAGATCGTGGGCGCCTACGAGCTGCCCTCCGAGCTCAAGAAGACCGAGGTCCTCGCGCCGCCCGGCACCCTGCTGGCCCCGCTCGACAAGGCCTTCCAGGCCGCCGGCGTCCCCGGGCTGGTCGCCACCGACAGCTACCTGGTCAAGGTCGGCGGCGACGGTTTCACGTGGAACATGGTCAAGGCGCTCAACGCGAAGAGCGTCCAGGTCGTCTCCCGCGCGGTGTACGTCGACCCGCCGGCGGAGTCCGAGGTCCCGTACATCACCCAGCAGAAGGAACTGGGCTACTACACCCCGGACAACGGGCTCCCGACCACCGAACTGGCCGTCCTGGCCACGGTCGTCGGCCTCGCGATGCTGGAGATCTGCCTGCTGGCCGGACCGGCCTTCGCGGTCGGCGCCCGGCGCTCGCGCCGCCAGCTGGGCCTGGTCGGCGCCAACGGCGGCGACCGGCGCCACATCCGGGCCATCGTGCTCTCCGGAGGCCTGGTCATCGGCGCGGCCGCCGCCGTCGGCGGCACCGTCCTCGGCGTCGCCCTGACCCTGGGGCTGCGGCCGGTGCTGGAGGAGTACATGGGCGCGCGCTTCGGCGGCTTCACGTTCCGCCCGCTGGAAATCCTCGGCATCGCCCTGCTCGCCGTCGTGACCGGCCTGCTGGCCGCGGTCGCCCCGGCCGTCACCGCCTCCCGGCAGACCGTGCTGGCTTCGCTGACCGGCCGTCGCGGAGTGCGCCGGGCCAACCGGGTGCTGCCCGTCCTCGGCCTGATCGCCCTCGCCGTCGGCGCCGCGATCGCCCTCTACGGCACGGCCTCCCGAATGGGTTCCACCGTCGTCGCGGGCGGCAGCGCCATCGCCGAGCTCGGCATCGTCGCCCTCACCCCCGTGCTGGTCGGCCTGTTCGGGCGGCTCGGGCGCTGGCTGCCGCTGTCGCCGCGGCTCGCGCTGCGCGACGCCGTGCGCAACCGGGGCCGTACGGCCCCCGCCGTGGCCGCCGTCCTGGCCGCCGTCGCCGGCACCGTCGCGGTGGCCACGTACCAGCACAGCTCGGAGATCCAGGCCCGCCACGAGTACGTCGCCGACCTCCCCGACGGCGTGGGCATGGTGGCCATCCACGAGCTCGGCCGCGGCAAGGACATGGGCGCCGTCCGCGAGGCCGTGACGCAGGAACTCCCGCTGTCCGTCCGGGCGGACGTGGGCTACATCTCGTACGGCAAGCCCGGGTGCGAGCGGTTGACCGGCCCCGAGGGCTGCGGCCGGGCCGACATCATCCGGCCCAGGGAACAGCGCTGCCCGCTGTACGAAGCCAAGGACGGGATCGACTCGTTCAGCGCCGCGCAGCGCAAGGAGCTGCGCAAGGACCCGCGCTGCACGTACAACCGCCACTCCGCGCAGTTCGTCGCGGTCGTCGCCGACGAGAAACTGCTGACGGCGCTCGCGGTCACCGATCCGGGCGCGGTCTCCGCCCTGAAGGAGGGCAAGGGCGTCTCGTTCGACCGGCGCAACGTCAAGGACGGCAAGGTCACCGTCCGGCTGATCGACAACAAGAACGAGGTCTTCGAGCCCGGGGTCGACCCGAAGGGGGAGGACAAGGTCTTCGCCGTCCACCAGGCACCCGACGGCGCCGAGGGATACGGCCTGGAGCTCGTCCTGCCGCCCTCCGCGGCGCAGAACGCCGGACTGAGGGTCCTGCCCTACGCCTCGTACTTCACCCTGGACGGCACGGCCACCAGCCGGCAGAAGCAGCGGGTGGCCGCGCGGATCGACCAGATCGGCGTGGAGGCCCCCGTCACCATCGAGGCCGGCTACCAGGCCGAACCCGACATCACGGGGCTGGCCCTGACCCTCTTCGCGGGCCTGGTCACCATCGGTGCGGCCGGCATCGCCACCGGACTCGCGCAGGCCGATGCCGAATCCGATCTGAAGACCCTGGCGGCGGTCGGCGCGCCGCCGCGGGTGCGGCGCACGCTCAGCGGCTTCCAGTGCGGGGTGGTGGCCCTGATGGGCGTGGTGCTGGGCTCGGCGGCGGGCATCCTGCCCGGGGTGGGCCTGCGGCTCGTCCAGCGGCGGGAGACCGAGCACCTCATGGAGATGGCCGGCGACGCGAACGACAGGCTGTACGTCCCGATCGCGGTGCCGTGGGAGACCCTCGGCGGGCTGCTCGTCGTCGTCCCGCTCGGCGCGGCCCTGCTGGCCGCCCTGGTCACCAAGTCCAGCGGCGCCATGGCGCGGCGCGAGGCGGGCTGACGGTCACGGTGCGTTCTCGCCCCCGTACAGGGTGGATCACGCCCGTACGGGGGCACACCGTGTGAGTAAGACGGTGTGCGAGAGAATGACGGCATGGAGATGCCGAGGAGTGAACGGTCGCAGGACAGCCCCCCGCCCGGCCTGATCGTGGGACAGGACGGGATGCCGGTCGGCGGCGCCGATGACGAGTCGCGCGAGGTCCCGGTGACGGAGATGGTCGAACAGCCCGCCAAGGTCATGCGGATCGGCAGCATGATCAAGCAACTTCTGGAAGAGGTCCGCGCCGCACCTCTGGACGAGGCCAGCCGGGTCCGTCTGAAGGACATCCACGCAGCGTCCGTGAAGGAGCTGGAGGACGGCCTGGCTCCCGAGCTGGTCGAGGAACTGGAGCGCCTCTCCCTGCCGTTCACGGAGGAGGCCATTCCGTCCGAGGCGGAACTGCGCATCGCACAGGCCCAGTTGGTGGGCTGGCTCGAAGGCCTGTTCCACGGCATCCAGACGGCCCTGTTCGCGCAGCAGATGGCCGCGCGGGCCCAGCTCGAACAGATGCGCCGGGCACTGCCGCCGGGCGCCCCGACGGACGAGGAAGACGGTCACGGAGCCATCCGCTCCGGCCCGTACCTGTAGCAGCGGCCCCGCCCCGGGGCCCGGCCGGCGCCGGATCCCGGGACACGCACCGGGGCGGCGCCCCGGGCCCCGGACGAGACCCCGGGACGCGTTCCCGGAGAAGACCCCGGCAAATGCAGTCCCCCGCAGGGGACATGGCCCGCGCATACTCGGGGGTATGACCTACGACGCGATCGTCCTGGCCGGCGGAGCGGCCCGCCGCCTCGGAGGCGCGGACAAACCCGCCCTCCACGTGGGCGGCCGCGCCCTCCTCGACCGCGTCCTCGACGCCTGCACCGACGCCTCGACCACCGTCGTGGTCGGCGGCCGCCGCCCCACCGCGCGCCCGGTTCGCTGGACCCTGGAGGACCCGCCCGGAGCCGGCCCCGTCGCCGCCCTGGAAGCCGGTCTGCGCGCGACCACCGCCGAGCTGGTCCTCGTGCTCTCCGCCGACCTCCCGTTCCTCGACCGGACCACCGTCGAGGCCCTCCTGCGCGCCCCCTCCCCCGGGGAAGACGGCGCCCTGCTGCGCGACCCCGACGGCCGCGACCAGCCCCTCGTCGCGGCCTACCGCGCCGAACCCCTGCGCCGCGAGATCGCCCTCCTGGCGACCGAGCACGGCAGCCTCTCCGGGCTCCCCCTGCGCGCCCTCACCGCCGAGCTGGACCTGGCCAAGGTGACGGATACTGCGCCACTCGCCTCCTTCGACTGCGACACCTGGGACGATCTCGCCGTCGCCCGAGCCAGGATCAGGGAGCATGGAAACGTGCTGGACCAATGGATCACCGCCGTCAAGACCGAGCTGGGCATCGACCTCACCGTCGACACCAAGACCCTGCTCGACCTCGCCCGTGACGCCGCGCACGGCGTCGCCCGGCCCGCCGCCCCGCTGACCACCTTCCTGGTCGGTTACGCGGCCGCCCGGGCCGAAGCCGCCGGCGCCGACCCCGCCACCGCCGTCGCCGAGGCCTCCCGCAAGGCCGCCGACCTCGCCCTGCGCTGGGCCGCCGAGGCCGAAGCCGAAGCCGAAGCCCGAGAGAACGGCTCAGGATGACCCCCACCGATGCCGACCACGCCCTGCGGGCCCTCGACGAGGCCCTGGCCCTGGTCAGCCGCGACCCCCGCCCCGAAGCGGCCGGAGCCCACCGCGCCGCAGCCTGGCCCGACGCCCGGGAGACCGCCGCCCGCGCCGGATCCGCCGGCCGGCCCCGCACCCACCGGGTGCCCCTCGCGGACGCGCTCGGCGAGGTGCTCGCCGAGCCCCTGGAGGCCCTGACCGACCTGCCGTCCTTCGACACCTCCGCCATGGACGGCTGGGCGGTCGCCGGGCCCGGCCCCTGGACCTGTCTCTTATACACAA
>NZ_JBHYVA010000456.1:0-7016 GCF_042750055.1 Streptomyces sp. NPDC059456 | reverse complement strand
CGCCCGCCCCCCCCCGGGGGGGGGGGCGGGGGGGGGCCCGCCCCGCCCCCCCCCCCCGCGGGGGCCGGGGGGGCCGCGCGGGGGTTTCCCCCCCGCCCCCCCGCCGGGGGCGCGGCCCTCGGGCGGTGGCTGCGGTCCGCGGTGCTGCGGTCCGCCGCGCTCCTCGCCCTCGTCGCGCTGTGGGAGACCGCCCCCCGGCTCGGCCTCGTCGACGCCACGTTCCTCCCGCCGGCCAGCGAGGTCGCCAAGGCCTGGTGGGGACTGCTGCTCGACGGCCAGCTCGGCGAGCACACCCGCGCCAGCCTCGTCCGCTCCTTCGGCGGCTTCGGCATCGCCGTCGTCGTCGCCGTCCCGCTCGGCCTGCTCATCGGCTGGTACCGCCCCGTCGCGGCGCTGCTCGGCCCGCTGCTGGAGGTGTTCCGCAACACGGCGGCCCTCGCGCTGCTGCCGGTCTTCGTGCTGCTGCTCGGCATCGGGGAGACCTCGAAGGTCTCCATCGTCGTGTACGCCTGCGTCTGGCCGATCCTGCTGAACACCATCAGCGCGGTGGGAAACGCCGACCCGACCCTGGTCAAACTCGCCCGGTCCATGGACCTGTCCACGCCGAGGCTCTTCCAGAAGGTGATCCTGCCCTCGTCCGTACCGGCCATCTTCACCGGCATCCGGCTGGCCGGCGCCGTGTCCATCCTGGTCCTCGTGGCCGCCGAGATGATCGGCGCCAAAGCGGGCCTCGGCTATCTGATCAACGCCTCGCAGTTCAACTTCGCGATCCCCGAGATGTACGCGGGCATCGTCACCATCTCCGCCATCGGGGTGGCCTTCAACCAGCTCCTGGTCACCATCGAACGCCGGCTCAGCGTGTGGCGCGTCCCCGCGTGACCCCCGCATGACCCCCGGGTGACCCGTCCTGAAGCCCCGTCCGGTCCACGCCCGACGTCCCGGCCCGCAGCCCCTTCGTCCCCCCGATCCGAGGAACACCACCATGACCGCACCCCGGACCCTCCACCTCAACGCCTTCCTCATGAACGCCGGCCACCACGACGCCGCCTGGCGCCATCCCGGCAGCAGCCCCGAACGGGTCACCGACCTGAAGTACTTCCAGGAGCTGGCCCGCACCGCCGAGCGGGGGCGGCTCGACTCGATCTTCTTCGCCGACGGGCTCGCCCTCTGGGGCAAGGCCCGCTACAACGCCCTCGGCGGGTTCGAACCGCTCACCCTGCTGTCCGCCATCGCCGCCGTGACCGAGCACATCGGACTGATCGCCACCGTCTCCACCACCTTCAACGAGCCGTTCCACCTCGCCCGCAAGTTCGCCTCCCTCGACCACATCAGCAACGGCCGCGCCGGCTGGAACATCGTCACCTCCGGCACCGTCGACGAGGCCCGCAACTTCGGTCAGGAGGAGCACCTGGAGCACAGCCTCCGCTACGACCGCGCCCGCGAGTTCCTCGACGTCGCCATCAAGCTCTGGGACAGCTGGGAGGACGACGCGATCGTCCTCGACAAGGAGCGCGGCATCTACGCCGACACCGACAAGCTCCACCCGGCCGCCCACCGCGGCGAGTACTTCGGCGTGGCCGGACCGCTGAACGTGCCCCGCTCCCCGCAGGGCCACCCGCTCCTCGTGCAGGCCGGCTCCTCCGAGGACGGCAAGGAGTTCGCCGCCCGGTACGCCGAGGCCGTCTTCACCGCCCAGCAGACCCTCGCCGACGGGCAGACCTTCTACAAGGACCTCAAGGCGCGCCTGGCGAAGTACGGCCGGGCCGAGTCCGACCTGCTCGTCCTGCCCGGCATCGCCCCGGTCATCGGCTCCACCGAGGCCGAGGCGAAGGCCCTGGAACAGCAGCTCACCGACCTCCAGGTGCCGGAGTACGGGCTCGCCCAGCTCTCCGGCATGCTCGGCACCGACCTCACGGGCCTCCCGCTCGACGGTCCGCTGCCCGAGCTCCCCGAGGAGCGGGACATCAACGGCAACAAGAGCCGGTTCACCCTCGTGGCCGAACTGGCCCGCCGCGACGGTCTCACCCTGCGCGAGCTGATCGCCCGCCTCGGCGCCGGCCGCGGTCACCGCGTCTTCGCCGGTACGCCCGAGCAGATCGCCGACCAGCTGGAGGAGTGGTTCACGCAGGGCGCCGCCGACGGCTTCAACATCATGGCGCCCGTGCTGCCCACCGGGCTCACCGCCTTCGTCGACCACGTCGTGCCGATCCTCCAGCGGCGCGGCCTGTTCCGTACCGAGTACACGGGGGCCACGCTGCGCGAGAACTACGGCCTCCCGCGCCCGGCGAACCGGTACGCCGCCACCGCCACCGCTGCGGCCGCCGTCGTCGGCTGAGCCCGCGGGCCGCCGGAGTCCCGTACTCCGGCGGCCCCGGCGTGTTCAGAGCGTCAGGACGATCTTGCCGCGGGTGCGGCCCGCCGCGCTGAGCTCCCAGGCCTTCGCGGCCTCGGCGAGCGGCAGCGCGTGCTCCACGTTGACCGTGAGGCCGCCCGCGTCGGCGAGCCCGGCGAGGAACGTCAGGTCGGCGGTGTCCGGGCGCACCCACAGCTGGTGCGCGCCCTTGGCGGCGGCCTCGTAGTCGGCGATGGAGACCACCCGGCTGCGCTCCTTGACGAGCGACTGGAGGATCTCGACGGCGCCGTCCCCGAAGAAGTCCAGGCCGGCGTCGATGCCTTCGGGGGCCAGCTCGCGGATGCGGTCCGCCATGCCCTCCCCGTAGAGGACGGGTTCCGCGCCGAGCGAGCGCAGGTAGTCGTGGTTGTGCGCGCCGGCCGTGCCGATGACGCGCAGGCCGAGGGCGACGGCGATCTGGACGCCGAAGGAGCCGGTGCCGCCCGCCGCGGAGTGGATGACGACGGTCTCGCCGGCCTCGAGGCCGACGCGGGTCAGGGACTGGTACGCGGTGAGACCGGCCAGCGGGAGGCCGGCGGCCTGCTCGAAGCCGAGCTCGCGCGGCTTGCGGGCCAGCGTCCGCACGGGGGCCGAGACGAGTTCGGCGTAGGTGCCGAGCTCGACCCACTCCTTGCGGACGTACCCGTAGACCTCGTCGCCGACGGCGAAGTCGAAGGTGTCGGGGCCGACGGCCTCGACGACTCCGGCCACGTCCCAGCCGGGTATGACGGGGTGGCGGACTTCGAGGATCGGGTCGAGGTATCCGGCGGCGAGCTTCCAGTCCACCGGGTTGACGCCGGCGGCCTTGACCCGGACCAGTACTTCGCCGGGGCCGACCTTGGGCTGCGGTACGTCAACGAGCACGAGGTCCGCGGGAGTTCCGTATGCGCTGTACGTGATGGCCTTCATGATCGTCCCCAACGGGGCCGCGGCCGGGCCTATTCCTCAGGCGGGCAGGCTGTTGCGGTGCGAGCGCCGCCGGGCCGCGCTGAACAGGGCCTGGATCTGCACCCCGGACTGTTCGACGTCGTCGAGGGGGGAGGGGAAGGGCAGGCGTACGTCGCGGTGGCCGCGGGCCTGTTCCAGGCGCAGGGTGATCCCGTACCGGTCCATGGCCAGCGGCAGGACGCGGACCACGGGCTCGGCGGGCAGCGGCCGCACCAGGCGCAGCAGCAGGGTGACGAGTTCGGCGTGGTCGTCGACGAGGTGCGTGAGCATGCCGGACTCGTAGGACGCGAGCGGGTCGGGGCAGGCGGCGTCGAGCTCTTCGAGGCCGACGGACGAGCGGCCCTGCGCGGTCTCCAGGACGGCCCGGCCGAATTCCATGCAGGTGGAATCGGCGCCTTCTTCCGTGTAGGGCGTGAGCAGACGGCCCGTGATCGTGACGCGGGCGCGCACCCGGTCCCGTACGGGGGTGGGGGCGATGTCGGTGAACTCCAGCCGGATCGAGGGCCGGTGCTCGCGGTCGCCGCCGGGTTCGGCGGGGTGCAGGTGCAGGCGGCCCATCGGGTCGCTCCCGTCGAGGTGGCGGACCTCGCTGCTCAGCCCGTCGGTGACCACGGTCATCGAGTGGGCCGCGGCCAGGACGGACCGGACCCGCTCGGCGTCGGTGGGCCGGCCGGCGGCCGGGGTGGCGGGGGCAGCACCGGGCATGGGCATGCGGATCTCTCCATCGTCCTGGGCGAGTGACTTAGGTATGCCTAACCTAACCCATTCGCTTCTGCGGGAGTACCCCGTGTCACTCGTGTCGTTGTTGGGCTGAACGGGTGAAACGCGAGAGGATGGGGGGATGCACATGAAGCGCACGGCCGAGGCGGCCCGGTGAGCAGGTACGACGTCACGGACGAACAGTGGGAGGGGCTCGCGCAGGTGGTCCCCCTGCGCAGTCGCAACGAGTGGCCCTCCCGGGTGGACCACCGCACGATCCCCACGGCGCCGGGGGCGGCCGCGGCGGAACAGCGGCGCTTCGTCGTGATCCGGGTCCAGGTCTTCGCCGACGCCCGGGAGGTGGCCGAGTACCTGATCGCGCAGATCCCGGTCCTGCTCGACCTCACCGGCGCGGACACCGAAGTGGCCAAGCGGATCCTCGACTTCAGCAGCGGCGTGGTCTTCGGGCTGGGCAGCGGGATGCACCGGGTCGACCGGAACGTCTTCCTGCTGGCGCCCGTCGGGACCGAGGTCGAGGGGATCGCGGCCGCGGCCGTCCCCCGATCGTAGGAAGGTCGCGTCGGCGGAACGGTTCGCCGTACCCACCGGGGGTCCGGCGGCCCGTACCGTCCGGCGCATGGACGCCACCCTGAACCCGCCGGGAGCCACGCCCCCCGCCCCCGCCGGCTTAGCCGGCCCCGCCGACGCGGCCGCGCCCGCACCCGCCGACGCGGCCGCCGCTGCCGCCCCCGCCCTCGCGCCGTCACCCGTCCGGAGCGCGGCACCGCACCGGCCCGTCGTGAGCGAGCTGCGGCTCTCCGCCTTCGGGGTGCACCGGGGAGCCGTCTTCGGGTTCGGGCCCGTGACGCTCTTCGCCGGACCCAGCGGCAGCGGCAAGTCCCAGGTCCTGGACGCCTGCGGAGCGCTGGCCGGGCTCGGGGCCGGGGCCACCCTGGAGCAGACGTTCCCCGATCCGCGGGGCCGGATCCCCGACCGGGCCCTGCCCGACGGCCAGGGGCGGCGCGGATTCCGCATCGGCTGCACCGTCGACGGCCCCGCCGGACCCGTCCGCCTCGACCTCGCCGTACAGGCCGAGCCCACCCTGCGCATCGTCGGCGAACGGCTCTCCGTGGACGGGCAGATCCTGCTGGCCACCGCCCTGCGCGACCCGGGCCGGCGGTCCGTGCAGGCCTCCTGGCTGACCGGCGGAGCCGTCGGCGTCACCCGGGCCCCGCTCCCCGACGACCGGCTCGGCACCGCCCTGCTCCCGCTGCGCGTGGCCGGCTCCACCGCCGGGCAGCGCCGGGTCCTGGCGGCCGCCGAGCAGGTGGTGGTGGCGCTGCGCTCGGCGTTCCCCTGCGACCCGCAGCCCGAGCGGATGCGCGCACCCGTCCCGCCCGGCGGGGGCCGGCTGCTGGGCGACTGCTCCAACCTGGCCGACGTCCTGCGCCGGACCCGCCACGAGTGCGGCACCCGCCACGCGCTGCTGGCCGCGGCGGCGCGGACCGGCTGCGCGGGCCCGGTGCAGGGGCTGGAGGTACGGGCCCCCGCCCAGGGCCCGGTCACCGCGCTGCTGGACCGCGGCGCCGCCGCGCCCGCCACCGAACTGGGCCGGCTCGGCGCGGGCGAGCTCCGCTTCCTCGCGCTGGCACTGGTCCTGCTGACCGGCCCGGGGGTGCTCGCCATGGACCCGGCCGCCGAGCTGCTCTCCGCCCGGCAGGCGCTGACCGTCCTCGCCGACGGCTTCGACCGCGGCCTGGACGGGCGGCAGGGCGCCGAACTGCTGCGGCTGGCCCTGCTGTCCTGCGGCCGCGGCCACGTCCGGCTGGCGGCGGCGGTGGGCAGGGAGACCGCGGAGGCCGCCCGTGCGACCCCGGGAGTCACGGTGGTAGACCTGACGGCATGAGCGATACGCGCGACACCGAGCCCTCCCCGGCGGGGCAGGAGCGACTGCACCGACTTCAGCGGCGGCTGGCCGAGTTCGCCGCCGCGCGCGGCTGGGAGCCGTACCACACGCCCAAGAACCTGGCCGTGGCGCTGAGCGTGGAAGCGTCCGAACTGGTCGAAATCTTCCAGTGGCTGACGCCGGAACAGTCGGCGAAGGTCATGGAGAAGCCGGAAACCGCCCACCGCGTGGCCGATGAGGTGGCCGACGTACTGGCGTATCTGCTGCAATTCTGTGAGGTTCTCGGGGTGGATGTGCTGGATGCGCTCGCCGCGAAGATCGAGAGGAACGAGCTCCGCTTCCCGGTGACCGGGCCTCCGGCATCGAATTGTCACTCTTCGGAGTGATGGCGTCGTCCACAACCATGTTTGTGTCCATAGATTTCCGAATACCCCTGGCTTTACTGGCCCATTGCCCTCACTCTGGGTAGTGGGAGAACGGCGGATGTCGTGCGGACGGGGGACGGCATATGGATGCGGTACGGCTCATCGCGGCCGGCCGGCACGCGCTGGCGCAGAGCGGGGCGGCGATGGACATCGTGGGCGAGGCCTGGCAGGCCCAGGCGCTCGCCCAGGGGATCGGGAGCTGGCTGGCGGTCACCGGGCCGCCGGAGCTGAGATCGGAGGCACGGGGACTGGGTGAAGCGGGGGGCAGAGGGTGCGGGGTGCTCGACAGAGCGGCCCTGCCGGGTGAGGGCGGTGCGCCCGACCTCCCACCGAGAGCCGCGCAGCTGACCGGGGTGGCGGATGTCCGCCAGGCCCTGCTCGGACTGCAGGCGCTGCTCGGCGAGGTGGGGATAGCCCTGGTCGGGGTGGCCTGCGCGACGGACGACGAAGGCCTGTACTGGCAGTGCATCGAGTCCATCGACGCGGCCGACGAATCGAGCGACCGGGTCCGGGGCGTCCTGCGCCGCCTGACGGTCCGCGAAAGGGGGTCCGCCTCCGGAGTGGCCTGACCCGGTGGCCTGACGCGGTGCCCCGGCGGCGGGCCGGCCACGAGGCCGGGGTCGTGGGGCCGGGGCCGGGGTTGAGC
>NZ_JBHYVA010000455.1:0-7043 GCF_042750055.1 Streptomyces sp. NPDC059456 | reverse complement strand
CCCCCACCCCGAGATCGAATTGGGTTTGGGGGGTTGGTTTTTGTTTATAAGAGCCCGAAGCCGAGGGGCCCCCCGCCGACCACCACCACCTGCACCCGCATACGACGCTCCCGCTGCACAGCGGCGCCTCCCCCATCGGCCGACTCCGTACGCCACAGAAATATACCGGGTGTCCCGTTTTTTTTCCATGCCTTCCGCCCAACTCCACCCTCCGGCCGGCCGGCGCGGCCACCCCGAGGCCTACGAACGCCGGACCGGGCCCCGCAGAGCCCTGCTCACGGCCCGCCCGAACCATGACCGCGCCCCCGACGGCACTGCGACGGCGTACTGCCCCGGGCCCCAGCTCCCAACCACCGGCCGGCCGCGCCGAACCCATCGGGCGGTGCCGCGGGGTGACGGACCCGCGGCCACCCCCGGGTTCTGCGCGGAGGGGGGCACTCCCGGTGCCGGGCGGCGTGGCGGACCGCGGCCACGCGAGGTCTGCGCCGGGCTCCGGGCCGTCCGTCGGCCGCGCCGAGACGCTGGCTTCGTGTCGATGGCCGATCCGGGATCCGCACGCACGGCCACACCAGCGATCAGCCGCCTGCGGAGGGGGCCTCGGCCATGAGCCGTGCCGTGAGTTCCATGCACCGCGTCCGGGCCGGGGAGAAGCCGTAGGGCATCTTGGTCACCGCTTCGAAGGCACTCATCCGGGCGTCCTCCTCGCCGCTCGCCCCGGCGTCGTAGATCTCGAAGAGCTTCTCCTCGGCCACGTCCAGTCCGGCCGCTTCCACGGCCTGGAGCAGGGCCTCGTGATGGGCGCAGTGCTGCGCGGCGAGTTCCTCGACCCGTGGGTCGTAGGGGTCGACGGTGTCATCGAGGGCGGCATCGGCCGCGTCGAGGCGGTCCGCCTCGGCCCGTAGGGCGGGATGGGTCGCGAGGGTGATGAACACGCTGGCCTGAATTGCCGCTCCCAGCGGCCCGAAGATCCGTTCCGTGACCAGCAGGGTGTCCAGGTCGCAGGGGCGCAGTGCGCCGTCAGGCAGGTGGCTGAGCCGGTCCGTGACCAACGGGGAGAGCAAGCCCCGTGGGCTGCCCACGACCCGCAGACGCCGGACTGCCGCGCGCTGACGCTTGATGTCGGCCTCCTGGGCGGCCAGGGACTCCTCCAGCCGGCCCAGGACGTCCTCGACGTCCCGGGCTACGTCGAAGGCGGCCCGCATGTCGTCCAGGCTGATGCCGGCCTCGGACATCTTGCGGATCCACAGCAGGCGGATCATGTCGTCGTAGCCGTAGCGGCGGCGTCCGTCTCCGCCCCGCCCGGGCTCCGGCAGCAGACCGATCTGGTGGTAGTGACGAATGGCGCGCGGGGTGGTTCCGGCGAAGGCGGCGGCATCGCCGATCTTGACCTCGCGGGGAGGCGTGGCGGAGGGGTACATCGCAGACAGGGCCTTTCGTGCTGTGGTGCCCCCGACGACACCACATGCCGCTACGGCATGTGCAACTCCTCCTGGCCGAGGGGCTCGCACCCGCGCTGCACGCCATGGCGAAGGCCCTGCGCGTGCAGGCTGGCGCCCTGGGAGTGCCCGCGGCGGCGGTACATTCCCGAACGGCACGAGGATGGCCGCCCGGTCGACATCTCGTTCGCCACGCTGAACCGGCAGAAGGCCGTACGGGACAAGAACCGGCCCAGCGCCTTCGTGTGCAAGCACTTCGAGGCCATGGTGTGCGCCGCGCTCGCTGAGGAACTGCGGACCGGTGACGTCGCGGTGGCCGGCTCCGAGGAGTACGCAGACCGGAGCGAGCAACTCCTGCCGTGGGAGGACATCGGGACGAAGCCGGGCCACTACGTGGTGGAGGTCGGCCTCGCCGAGCCCGGTGAGGCGACGGCGTACGACGCGGCAACGTTCAGGCGGCGGCTGGAGGACGAGCTCACCGCGGCCGCCGCGACGGCGGACGCCGGGTACCCGGACAACGAGGGCCTGGTCCTCGACCCGGTGCGCGGCGATGGCCCCGGCGCGGACGGCTACGGCCAGGCGGCCTGACCACCCGTGCCATGCCACTACTCCAGCGGCAGCGCGATGCACGCGCACCGTTCCACGCCACTCGGCAGGCTCCCGCACCTACTCCCCGGTCATCTCGTCACTTCCGCAGCAACGCCCGGCTGCGGCCGGGTCCGCATACCCCAGCGGGCAAGAGATGGGCCGGCAGCACCCAGCGCCGCGAAGAACAACGCCAGCAGCAGCCAGCCCGCCGTGCCGAGGCCGAGCACCACCGTGGTGAGGATCGCGGGGGCAAGAGCTTGGCCCGTGTTGAAGCCGAGGCCGAGGACACCTTGGTACTGGCCCTGGGCATGTTCGGGGGCAAGACCGAAGCCCAGGGCGAAGCACGCCGAGGACTCCCAGACCTCTCCCAGGCTGTGGACGAAGATCGCGGCCAGGACCAGTCCTGCTGCCGCCCAGACAGGGGTGTACGCCGCCAGCGCCATCATCGGGCAGCTGACGAGGAAGAGCAGTCCCGCAGTGCGAAACGCCGTGCCGCCGTCGTGCGGGGTCTCGATACGGGAGCCGATCCTGGTCTGCATCAGTACGCAGAAGGCGGAATTGACGGCGAACAGCGCGGCCACAGTCCAGCGCGGCGCTTCGGTGTGCTCGGAGATCCAGATCGGCAGGAGCAGGGAAACCACCGGGTATTGCAGCCCCATGGCCCCGTAGAGGGCGGTGAACGTCAAGAACGGACGGTCCGCGAAAGCGAGCCAGCGACGCTGCTGCGACGGTGCGGCCAGCACCGGGTAGCGGGGTAGCAGGAGCAACAGCACCGCGCACAGGGCGAAGCTCGCCGCGTTGCCGAGGACCAACGTGACATAGGCGCCGCGGGTGTCCGCGGCCAGCGCAAGCCCGGCGCCCACCGTTCCCAGTACGACGCCCAGGTTGACGAAGGTGCGCAGCTTCGCCCGGAACACGGCCGGGCGATCACCCCCGACCCGGACCACCAGAGCGCCCCAGGCCGCCCCGCCGACCGCCGCGGCGATCTGGTCGGCCGTCGCGACGATCGTGAGCGCGGTCCAGCTGTCGACGAGGACGAGGGCCGCCATCGACACCGCCTGGACCGCGAGGGCCAGCATCATGATCGTGCGCGCGCCGCGCCGGTCGGCGAGATGCCCGCCGGGTATCCCCGCGCACAGGCCGATCACTCCGGCAATGGTGAGCGCGGCACCGACCTGCACCGCGGGCAGGCCCACGACCATGGTGAAATACAGCGCAGACGCCGCGTTGAACAGACCGTTGCCGACCCGGTTGACGAAACTGGCAGCGACCAGCACGCGCTCCGGCCTGCTGTCCCCCGCCATGCGGCCTATTCGGCCTGCCGGGCCACCCTTGATCATGGGCCGCAGGCTAGCAGCGGCCGCAGAACCCGCCGCAGTCGCACCAAGATCGTGTGCCCTCACGGCGACGCGAGCCCCGACGCGTGTTCCATCCCCTGAAGGCCGGTGTCGGCAAACGGCGGCGTCGCCGATCCACGTTCCCGGCCGGGCCACCGGCGGCGGTGCAGCAGGGTGATGGACCCGCGGCCACCCGGGAGGGCTGCGCCGGGACCGCGCACCCGGTGGGCGGTCGGCTGCGACGGGATCGGTCGAGGCGCCCTGCCGGGGCCCGGCGGAGGCGCCGGACGCGGCGCCGGCGCAGGGCACCGCCAGAGCCACGAGGGGGTACCGCGGAGCGACCGGGGGCCACCGCGGAGCGCGACGGCAGGGCTACGGGAGGAGGCCGCGGACCGCCGATGACATGGGGCCGCCCTCCGAACGCTCCGTCTTGCGCCCCTTGTTGCCCGGTGCCAGCGTCCTGGCGTCCACGGCCTCGGCCGGCGCCCCCGTCGCGTACAGCCCGTCGGGCGCGGAGTCCCGGTCGTGCGGGAGCAGCCAGAACACCCGCCGCCGGAACGTGCCGGAGGAGCGGGAGGGTTTGGCCTTCGGCCCCAGCAGCGCGTACCCGACCATCCGCCCGTCGCGGTGGTACGCGGGCCGGCCGCGCCGGGTCGGCAGCCGGTCCAGGCTCTGGCGGACGTAGTCGAGCCGGCTGATGTCCTCCAGCCAGACGAGGTCCACCTCGTGGATGATCTCGTCTTCTGCGATGAGGGCGCTCATGCTGTCTCCTCGTCCGCGAGCAGGCCGATGCCCGGGTAGTACTTGCGCTGGTTGGACAGGATCATTTCCTTCGGCGAGGCAAGTCCCACCGACTCGCGGACGCGTGCCGCGAAGGCCCGGGACGATATCGCCGGAGCCCCTTCATTCTGGCACCAGCCCCTGTAGGCCGCGTAGAGCTGCGCTTGTTCGGCCCTCAGATCGGCCTCCAGGCGGCAGGTCTCGCCGATGAAGCGTCCGGTGTGGTCCTCGGTCTCCGCGTACGCCGTGGTCGCGATGCGGACCCGTTCGGGGCCGGTGAGGTCGCGGTCGCCGCCGAGGTAGCGACGGGCCCCGTCGATCAGCCAGTTGAGGATGCCCGGGCCCTCCTGGGTGACGAGGACGTCGGCCAGGTTGTCGATCTTGCGGTCGTCGGAGACGACCCGCTCGAACGGGATCAGCCGCATGCGCCGCCAGAACGCGAATCCGCCGGTGCCCACCTCCGGCCGGTGGTTGCCCAGCAGCCACATCTTGTGGGTCGGCTCGAAGCTGAAGAAGTCCTGCCGCATCCGGCGCGCCTTGATGCGGTCGCCGCCGGTGAGCAGTTTGACGCGGGCCTCGTCGAAGCGGTCGCCCGGTTTGACCTCGCTGCACACGATGACGCGGCGGCCGTGCAGTTCGGCGAGGTCGGTCGGGTGCCCTTCGTACGGCCGTGACATGAGGAACCCGGGTGGCGCCGCGTCGGCGTAGTCCCCGAGCAGCTTCATCAGGACGTCCAGGAGCACGGACTTGCCGTTCTTGCCGGAGCCGAACAGGAAGGGCATGACCTGGGCGCCGACGTCCCCGGTGACGGAGTAGCCGAGCAGCAGCTGGAGGAAGTCGATCATCTCGGCGCCCTCCGTCCCCTCGCCGAAGGTGTCGGTCAGGAAGCGGTTCCAGCGCGGCGTGGGCATGGGCTGCGGCGCCGCCGAGGTGGAGCGGGAGTGGAAGTCCTTCGTCGGCTCGGCGGGGCGGATGTGCCCGGTCCGCAGGTCCACGACCCCGGCGGGCGTGCACAGCGCGTACGGGTCGGCGTCCAGGCGGGCCGCGTTGAGCACCATGCCCGGGGCGGACTTCGCCTGGGTGAGCATGGCGTTCATCCCGCTGGTGCTGAGGGTGCGGCGGCGGTGCTGCTGGAGTGCGGCCGTGGTGTGGACGCCCCGGGGGTCCGTGGTGGCGATGGATTCCGCGAGGTCGCCCGCGGACCACATCACGGTGTCGTCCTCGTCGATCTGCCAGCGCGTGCCGTCCCAGCGGTACCAGCCGATGCCGGGAACGTGCCGGTAGTCGTTGCGGTACAGCTTGACGAACAGTTTGGCGTTGCCGCGGTCGGTGAGGGTGTCGGGCAGCAGCCCGTCCGCCGTCGCCTCGCCGTCGGCCGCGGTCAGGGCGGTTGCGGGGCCCTGTACGGCCGTCTCCCGGCCCGCGGAGCGTTCGATGGACTCCAGGGACTCCTCGGAGCCCCGGGGGGCCGGGACGGGCTGCGCGAGGATCTGGGCCGCGACGGCCTGCACGTCGAAGCCGGCCAGCATGCTGTCGTTCTCCACGCTCACGCGCTGCCTCGGAGGGCCAGGGGGCGCGCCAGGCCCGCACTCAGCCCACTGCGGATGATGGCGCGGCAGCGGCGCTCCTGCCCGGGGCGGGCCCGGCCGGCCGCTTCCTCCAGGGCCCGCAGGGCCTGGGCCTCGGTGACGTGGCCCGCGGCGACGAGTCCCCCGGCGGTGTAGGCGGCGCGGTTCAACTTCTCGGAGAACGCGGCCCCTTCGGGTACGAGGGCGCAGTCGGCCACCTCGGCCAGCACTCCGGCGAGGATCCGGTCCGGAGCCCCGCGTCCCCCGCCGGCGGCGATGACGGCCTGCCGGGCCCGGGGCGGCACCGGCCGCGGCCCGGGAACGGCCGCGGCGGGCAGGTGTCCGGTGCGCTCCAGTTCGCGGGCGAGCCAGCCCGGCAGCGGCGCGGGCATCCGTACGGCGCCCAGCGGGCGGTAGACCCCGGCGGGGGTGACGGTCCCCGGGGCCACGATGTACCCGCCGTGCGCCCGTACGTCGACCTGCCAGGCGAGGGCCCGGCCGCTGCCCGATCCGGTGGAGCACTGCCAGCGGTGGCCGCCGCCGTTGCGGTACCAGACGTGCAGGCCGCCGGACGGGGTCCGCACGCGCAGGGTCGTCTCGTCGTCGGCCGGGCTCACGGCACCGCGTAACGCGGCCAGCACGCCCAGGGTGTGGAATCCGTTGGCCAGCCCGGTCAGGTCGACCGTGTCGGCTATCCCGACGCCGGGCAGCAGCCGTTCGCGGCCGGGGAGTTCGCGCGCGTGCGCGTCGATGTCGATCACGACGAGGCCCGCGGGACCGGTGGCGACGCCGACACCGAGATCGGGACGGGCACCCCACCACTGGCGGATCCGCTCGGAGTCGAGCGTGGCGGCGTGGAACCCGTGGCACCAGCGGCCCGCCCGCAGGCACCGGCACGCGCCGCGGTCGTGGCCCGGGGCGCGGCACGCGTCGCAGTTGCCGACGGGCGTCTTGCGGCCCGGCGCAAGGGGGTGAACCGGCCACCCCTGGCGAGCGCACCAGACAGCAGTCGGCAGAGGCTGCGACCGCCTTGGGTCGCTGCGCGAAACCCGCAGCTCAGCTGCCATTCACTTCCCCCATCAGCGACTGAAGCGACTCAACGCCCAACAACAGGTTAGCGAAACCACCGGGAGAGGAGAGGCATACGAGCCAGAACAGATGTACGTGTCCATCCGAGGTCCCAGCGACCGAGCGACTGAACGGACAGCGACTCAGCGTCGTTCGGTCGCTCGTTGAGTAGCTCACAGAACACCAGGTCACAGGCCTGCGCAAGTAGAAACAGGGGGGGGGGCGGCGCCAAACCCCCCCAGAATAAGAGCCCCCGCCCCCCCCCG
>NZ_JBHYVA010000454.1:0-7057 GCF_042750055.1 Streptomyces sp. NPDC059456 | reverse complement strand
GTCCTGAGGGTCCTGAAGGCGCGATCAGGACTCCCCGGCCCGCAGCCCCCCGGCCCGCAGCCCCTCTGCCCGCGGCCCCGTGGGCCGCTGTACCGGGTCCTGTCCCACCGGCCGCCCCGGGCCCGGCCCGGGCGCCGGCAGGCGCAGGACCAGGCGGATGCCGCGGCCGCCGGCCGCGCGCGGCGGCAGGGCGAGGGCGTCGCCGCCGTGGGCGCGGGCGATCTCGCGGACGATGGCCAGGCCGAGGCCGGTGCCGCCGCCGGTGCGGCCCCGGTCCGCGTCGAGCCGTACGAACCGCTCGAAGACCCGGTCCCGGTCCGGCTCCGGGATGCCGGGGCCGTCGTCCTCGACCTCCAGGACCACGCAGGGGCCGCGCTCCGCGGACGCCTCGGCGGCCGCCCGTACGACGACCCCCGTACGGGCGTGCCGCAGCGCGTTGTCCACCAGGTTGGCCAGCGCCCGTTCCAGCCGCGCCGGGTCCCCGGCCGCCGGTACGGGCGCCGGCGCGTCCAGCCGGAGCGGGACCCGCGGGGCCGGGCGCCGGGCCAGGTCCTCGGCGGCCAGCAGGGCCAGGTCCACGGGCTCGGTCCGCGGCACCGGGCCGCCGTCGAGGCGGGCCAGCAGCAGCAGGTCCGCGGCGATGCGCTGGAGCCGCTCCGTGTCGGCCAGCGCGGCGGCGACGGACTCCCGGTCGGGGCGGTCCACGGCCAGCGCCACCTCCAGCCGGGACCGGATCGCGGCGAGCGGATTGCGCAGCTCGTGCGAGGCGTCGGCGGTGAACTGCCGCTGCCGGGCGTCGGACCGCTCCAGCCGGTCGAGGGTGGCGTTGACGGTCCGGGCCAGCCGGGCGATCTCGTCCGCGCCGCCCGGATCCGGAACCCGGCGGTCCAGCTCGCTGGCGGTGACCGCCGCCAGCCCAGTCCGGATCGCGGTGACCGGGCGCAGCGCATGCCCCGTCACCCACCAGGCCAGGGCCGCCGCGAAGGCGATCAGCGGGGGTGCGCCGGCCAGCAGGCCGAGCGCGATGGCCCGGGTCGCGTCGTCGACGTCGCCGAGCACGGTGACGGCGTACACCTCGTGCGCTCCCGGTGCCTCGACCGCCACCACCGCGCGCCGTTCCGCGCCGGGGTGCGCGGGCGGGAGGACCGCGGACCGGGAGTCCTCCCCGGCGGCGGCGCCGGGCGCGGGCGGCCGCAGACCGCCGAGGTCGGGGGCGTCCCCGGGGTCGCCGGTGGAGGCGACGGTCCGCCCCTGCGCGTCCCGTACGAGGACCAGGTCCACCCCGCTCTCCGGCGCGGGCAGCCGTCCGCCGGGCGGCAGGGCGTGGCCGTCGAGCTGCGCGGCGACCTTGCGGGCGGCGAGCTCGGTGCGGTTGGTGGTGTTGTCGAGCAGGTTGGCCCGCAGCAGGGTGTACAGCCACAGGCCGCCGCCGGCCAGGACGGCGGCCATCGCGAGCGCGGCGGCGACGGCCGCGCGGCGCCGGAGCGGGCTAGCCACCGTCCTGGGCCATCCGGTAGCCGATGCCGTGGACGGTGAGGATCGAGCGGCGGCCGAAGGGGGCGTCGATCTTCTTGCGCAGCGAGGAGACGTACACCTCGACGATGTTCGGGTCGATGGCGTGCGGGGTGTCCCACACCTGGTCCAGGATGTCCTGCTTGGCGACGGCCCGCCCGGGCTGCTCCATCAGGCAGGCGAGTACGCCGAGCTCGCGGGCGGTGAGCTCGATGTCCCGGGCGCCGCGACGGCAGCGGCGGGCGGCGGGGTCGAGGAGGAGGTCGCCGGCCTGGAGGGTCGCGGGGTCCTTGGCGGTGGCGGCCGCACGGCGGGCGAGGGCGCGCAGACGGGCGGCCAGGACGACGAACGAGAACGGCTTGGTGAGGTAGTCGTCGGCGCCGCAGTCGAGGCCCTCGGCCTCGTCGTACTCGCCGTCCTTGGCGGTCAGCATGAGCACGGGCGTGGGGTCGCCGTCGGCGCGCATGCGGGTGCAGATCTCGTAGCCGCTGAGGCCGGGCAGCATCAGGTCGAGGAGGACGGCGTCGTACGGAGCGGTGCGGACGAGCTCCAGGCCGCGGTGGCCGTCGTGGGCGACGTCGACCCAGTGGCCGTCGGCGGAAAGGCCGCGCCGCAGGGAATCGGCGAGGCCCTCTTCGTCTTCGACCACGAGAATGCGCACCCCACCAACTGTCACACACCCCCGGTCCCGGCCCGGGCGGGGTCCGGGGCGCCGCCGGAGCCCCGGAAGACGAGAACCCGAGCGGAGCGTGTTGGCACTCCGCTTGACCGAGTGCTAATCGCCGGAATAGTCTCGCACCTGGCACTCGCCACCGGTGAGTGCCAACACAGCGACGGGCAGGTCCGGCACCCGCGACGACGGATCCACCTGGTCGCCACCTCAGACAGTTAGCCCCGTGAGATCTCCGAAGGGGGAGGTCGGATCGTGACGACCACCAGCTCCAAGGTTGCCATCAAGCCGCTCGAGGACCGCATCGTGGTCCAGCCGCTCGACGCCGAGCAGACCACGGCTTCCGGCCTGGTCATCCCGGACACCGCGAAGGAGAAGCCCCAGGAGGGCGTCGTCCTCGCCGTGGGCCCGGGCCGCTTCGAGGACGGCCAGCGTCTCCCGCTGGACGTCAGCGTCGGCGACATCGTGCTGTACAGCAAGTACGGCGGCACCGAAGTGAAGTACAGCGGCGAGGAGTACCTCGTCCTCTCGGCCCGCGACGTGCTCGCGATCATCGAGAAGTAATTCACCGAAGCATTGCTTTGAGCTGCGCCCCTGGTCACCCCGCTGATTGCCGGGCGGCAAGGGGCGCAGTTCGTTAAACCCGAGTTTTCGAGAGGGCTGAACCGCTCCCATGGCGAAGATCCTGAAGTTCGACGAGGACGCCCGTCGCGCCCTCGAGCGCGGCGTCAACAAGCTTGCCGACACGGTCAAGGTGACGATCGGCCCCAAGGGCCGCAACGTCGTCATCGACAAGAAGTTCGGCGCCCCCACCATCACCAACGACGGTGTCACCATCGCCCGCGAGGTCGAGCTGGACGACCCGTACGAGAACCTGGGCGCGCAGCTCGTGAAGGAGGTGGCGACCAAGACCAACGACATCGCGGGTGACGGCACCACCACCGCCACCGTGCTGGCCCAGGCGCTGGTCCGCGAGGGTCTGCGCAACGTCGCCGCGGGTGCTTCCCCGGCCGCCCTGAAGAAGGGCATCGACGCCGCGGTCAAGGCCGTGTCCGAGGAGCTCCTCGCGACCGCCCGCCCGATCGAGGACAAGTCCGACATCGCCGCCGTGGCCGCGCTCTCCGCGCAGGACCAGCAGGTCGGCGAGCTCATCGCCGAGGCGATGGACAAGGTCGGCAAGGACGGTGTCATCACCGTCGAGGAGTCCAACACCTTCGGCCTGGAGCTGGAGTTCACCGAGGGCATGGCCTTCGACAAGGGCTACCTCTCGCCGTACATGGTCACCGACCAGGAGCGTATGGAGGCCGTCCTCGACGACCCGTACATCCTGATCAACCAGGGCAAGATCTCCTCCATCCAGGACCTGCTGCCCCTGCTGGAGAAGGTCATCCAGGCCGGCGGCTCCCGCCCGCTGCTGATCATCGCCGAGGACGTCGAGGGCGAGGCGCTCTCCACCCTCGTCGTCAACAAGATCCGCGGCACCTTCAACGCGGTGGCCGTCAAGGCCCCCGGCTTCGGTGACCGCCGCAAGGCGATGCTCCAGGACATGGCCACCCTCACCGGTGCCACCGTCATCGCCGAGGAGGTCGGCCTCAAGCTCGACCAGGCCGGTCTGGACGTCCTCGGTTCCGCGCGCCGCGTGACCATCTCCAAGGACGACACCACGATCGTCGACGGTGCCGGCAGCTCCGACGAGGTCCTCGGCCGCGTCAACCAGATCAAGGCCGAGATCGAGTCCACGGACTCGGACTGGGACCGCGAGAAGCTGCAGGAGCGCCTGGCGAAGCTCGCCGGCGGCGTCTGCGTCATCAAGGTCGGCGCCGCCACCGAGGTGGAGCTCAAGGAGAAGAAGCACCGCCTCGAGGACGCCATCTCGGCGACCCGCGCCGCGGTCGAGGAGGGCATCGTCTCCGGCGGTGGCTCCGCGCTCGTCCACGCCGTGAAGGTGCTCGAGGGCAACCTGGGCCTGTCCGGCGACGAGGGCACGGGTGTCGCGGTCGTCCGCCGCGCCGCCGTCGAGCCGCTGCGCTGGATCGCCGAGAACGCCGGCCTCGAGGGCTACGTCATCACCTCGAAGGTGGCGGAGCTCGACAAGGGCAACGGCTTCAACGCCGCCACCGGCGAGTACGGCGACCTGGTCAAGGCCGGCGTCATCGACCCGGTCAAGGTCACCCGTTCCGCGCTGGAGAACGCCGCTTCCATCGCCTCCCTGCTGCTCACGACCGAGACCCTGGTCGTCGAGAAGCCGGCCGAGGAAGAGGCCGACGCCCACGGTCACGGCCACGGTCACAGCCACTGATCGCGCCCCACACAGGTAAGGCCCCGTTCCGCATGGCGGAACGGGGCCGTCCCCGTGGGCGGGGCGGCGTCACATGGCACCGAGTTCCCTCATCAGGCGCATGGCGTCGTAGTGCCACCAGCCTTCCTTGATCATTCCGTCCTGGCAGCGGAAGACCGTCGTGCCGGTCATCGTGCAGTCCTTGCCGGTCGGGGCGATCCCCATGAACTCGCCCTTGTGCTTGCCGTTGAAGGTCCACATCGTGGTGACGTAGTCGTCCTGCGCCATCTGGGCGTCCCGCGTGAAGGTGAAGTCGAAGGCGCTGCGCCACATCCCGACGTCCTCGCGGATGCCGTCGCGGCCGACCTTCACCTCGGGCCGGCTGATGTCGTGGTCCCGGTAGTCCATCGCGAAGATCTCGTCCACGACGGACATGTCGCCCTTCATCGCGACCTCTTCGTACATGCGGTTGGCGAGCAGCGCGTTGAGGTGCTCGTCGCGCACGACGTCCAGGTTGGTGAACCGGGGCATCCCGTCGCAGAGGGCCATCATCTCCTGGAACATCCGGTCCGTCTCCGGGAGGTGAGAGTTCTTCATGGCCGCTTCGTACGACGGGAATTCGACGACGTCGACGAAGTGCGTGTCGGACTCGCGGTCCCTGCCCACCACGGAGTGGGACACGGTGCGCTTGCCCTTCGTCTTCGCCAGGTACCGGTCGATGACCTCGTTGACGGCCTCGGGCTTGCTGGTCTCGTAATCGACTATTTGTACGAATGTCATGGTGCACTCCCGGGCTGGATGGGACACGTCCAGTTTAGGGAGATTTCACCCGGTCGGCCGGTTCACCCGGCCGGGCGGATCACTGGGGCCCGTACTTGCGGCCCGTGCGCGAGGACACTCCGCCCAGCAGCCCGCGCGGCGTCAGCTTCACCACGCCCATCAGCGCCTTGTACCGGGGGTCCGGGACGGAGACGGTCTTGCCGCGGGCCAGGTCGGCCAGGGCCGCCGCCACCAGCTTGTCCGCGTCCAGCCACATCCAGTTGGGGATGTTGTCCGTGCCCATGCCGGCGCGCTGGTGGAACTCGGTCCGGACGAAGCCGGGGCACAGCGCCATCAGCCGTACGCCCGAGCCCCCCAGGTCCCTCGCCGCGCCCTGGGTGAACTGCACGACCCAGGCCTTGCTCGCCCCGTACGTGCCGCGCGGCAGGAACGCCGCCACCGAGGCCACGTTGATGACGCCGCCGCGGCCGCGCGAGCGCATCGAGTCGGTGGCCGCCGAGGTCAGCCGCAGGACGGCCTCGATGTGCACCTTCAGCATGGTCAGCTCGTCGGCCATCGAGACTTCGAGGTACCGGCCCCTGTTGCCGAATCCCGCGTTGTTGACCAGCAGGTCCACCGGGTGCGTCCGGTCGCCGAGGCGCTGCTCGACCGCCGCGATGCCCTCGTCGGTGGACAGGTCGGCGGTCAGCACCTCGGCCTCGATGCCGTGGCGGTCGTGCAGCTCGGTCGCCTGCTCGCCCAGCCGCTTCGTGTCGCGTGCCACCAGCACGAGGTTGTGGCCCTGGGCGGCGAGCCGCCGGGCGAAAGCGGCGCCGATGCCCGCCGTGGATCCCGTAATCAACGCAGTCGTCATAGGCGCAACCTAGCCGCCCTTCGCGACAGCTCAAGGGGAGCCCGCCGGGCGGTACCCCTTCGTGACGGTTCGCGCCGCGGACCGTCGCTTGCCGCTGCGGAACCACTACTTCCGGCTACGGCCGGGGGGTTCCGGCCGCCCCGGGGCCTACTCCCGGGCCGGCTCCGGCACTTCCGTGCGCGCCCGCTTCATCTCCCGTACTTCTCCAGGTGCGCGCGGACCGTCTCGTGCCCCTGCGGCTCCATCGCCGCCCCCGCCGCCAGCGTCCGCGGGAGGAGCGAGCGGTCGGTGGTGAAGGCCCGGAACCAGAGTTCCACCGTCACGTCGTGGTCCGGGCGGTGCACGATCTCGACGCGGTCGCCGGGGGAGACCTCACCCTCCCGGACCACGCGCAGGTACGCACCCGGCCGCGCGGCCCGCGTGTACCGCTTGACCCAGGCCTTCTCGCCGAGGGCCCCCTGGAAGGTGCGGCACGGGATGCGGGCCGAGGCCACTTCGAGGACCAGGTCCGTGCCGATCCGCCAGCGTTCGCCGAGCAGGGCGCCGGTCAGGTCGAGGCCGGTGGTGGTGAGGTTCTCGCCGAAGAGCCCCGCGGGCAGTGCGCGGCCCAGCTCGGCCTCCCACCAGTCGAGGTCCTCGCGCGCGTAGGCGTAGACGGCCTGGTGGTCCCCGCCGTGGTGGCGCAGGTCGCAGACGGCGTCGCCGGCGAGCCCGCTCGCGCCGACGCCCTTGGGGCCGGGGGCGGACACGCGGACCGGGCCGGGGACCGGGCGCTTGCCGATACCGGTCACCCCGCCCTCCGCGTCGGTGTAGTCGACGGCCTGTGCGCGGCCGATGTTCACGGAGAGGACGCGCCGGGGCGCGACGCGTGCGGCCGGCGGGCCGCCCGGGGTGGGGTCTCATCTAAACAAAAACCAACCCACCAGACCCCAATCGATCGCGGGGGGTGGGGGGGGGGGGGGTA
>NZ_JBHYVA010000453.1:0-7063 GCF_042750055.1 Streptomyces sp. NPDC059456 | reverse complement strand
GCCTCCCCCGATCGGGGGAGGATCTTCTCCCGCTTTTCCGCGATGTGCCGTCGTGCCCGCGCAGCCCATGATCGTGTCCTGCCCGGCCGGCAGGGACCGTCCAGGTCTCCGCCGGACCACCGGGTTCCCCACGACTGCACTGGAGTTGCCCCATGTCCGAGCAGACACCGCCCACCCTCCGCCCCCTCAGGCAGCACCCTGACGGCCGGCGCCCCGAAGGCCGGCGCCGCGGCAGGCCGGCCGCGGCCGCCGCCCTCGCCCTCGCGGCCGTCACGGCGGGCATCCTGACACCACCCGCCGCACAGGCGGCCACCGGACGGCCCGACACCGTACAACAGGGCCTGAACGCCCTGGTACACACCGACGGCCTGCCCGCCGCACTCGCAAGCATCACCGACCGAACAGGCCACACCCGCACCCACACGGCCGGCGTAGGCGACCTCACCACCGGCTCCCCCGTACCCGACGACGGCCAGGTCAGGATCGGCAGCAACACCAAAACCTTCACCGCCGTCGTCACCCTCCAACTCGTCGCCGAGGGAAAGATCAGCCTCGACAGTCCCGTCGACACCTACCTGCCCGGCCTCCTCCACGGCGACGGCATCGACGGCCGCCACATCACCGTCCGCCAACTCCTCCAGCACACCAGCGGAATCCCCGACTACACCCGGTCCGACCTCCGGCCCCGCCCCTACGAGCCGCGCGAGCTCGTCGAGATCGCGCTCGGGTACAAGGCGGACTTCGCCCCCGGGGCGGGGTGGGCGTACAGCAACACGAACTACGTACTGGCCGGGCTCATCATCCAGCGGGTCACCGGCCGGCCCCTGGCGGAGGAGATGGAGCGGCGGATCATCACGCCCCTCGGGCTGCGCCACACCTCCTTCCCCGCACCCGGGGACACGACACTCCGGGGACCCCATCCGCAGGGCTATTACCAGGAGGCGGCGGGCGCACCGCTGCGTGACATCACGGAGATCGATCCGTCCTGGGCCTGGGCGGCCGGCCAGCTGATATCCACCGGTTCCGACCTCAACCGGTTCTTCGGAGCACTCCTGGGAGGCCGTCTCCTCCCCAAGGCCCAGCTCGACCAGATGCGCACCACGGTCCCCGCCCCGTACTTCGGCCCCGGGGCCCGCTACGGACTGGGGCTGGTGAGCAGACCGCTGTCGTGCGGCGGGGTCTACTGGGGGCACGGCGGCAGCTTCCCGGGATACGAGACGCGGGGCGGTGTCACCGAAGACGGGCGGCGCGCCGCCAACGTCGCGGTGACCCTCCAGCCGGCCGACAAGGCGGTGATGGACCGTGTCGAGCACGTCGTGGACACGGCCCTGTGCCGCTGACCGGCCCGGCCCTAGTCCTGGGTCAGTTCGACGAGTTTGACGACGGTGTTCCAGTTGCGGGTCGTTGCGTCGATCCCCTTGAACACGGCGGGCCGGTAGAGGGCTTCGGCCAGTTTGGAGCGGCCCAGGCCGTCCGGGGCGTAGAGGTAGACGACCCGGTCGCCGATCCGGAACTCCTCGGGAAGGTAAGCGGGCCCGTCGATCGCGGCGAACCGCTCCTCGCCCGGCTGCGCCGAGAGGAAGGTGGCGTGCAGCTGCCGGCCCTCCAGTTCGGCGGCCGGGAAGGGGCAGGCCTCGGAGACGGCCCGCAGGTAGGCCCCGTCCACGACCAGGCAGGCCACCGCGAAGCCGAAGCGGTCCTCGATCGCCCGCTCCAGCTCGCGGGCCAGGGCGGCCGGGTCCTTGCCGGTGGTCGCGAAGACGGCGTTGCCGCTCTGCAGGTAGGTCTGCACACCGGTGTGGCCGAGGCCCGTCAGGACCTCGCGCAGTTCGGCCATCGGGACCTTCTTGGCCCCGCCGACGTTGATTCCGCGCAGCAGGGCCGCGTACTTCTTCGTGGTCATGCCCGAACGATAGGGCGGCGCACCGACACCGGGGGAAGTTCGGCCTCGATGAGGTCGGCGGCCTGTCGCGCGCCGCCTTCCGTGGCCATCCGGAGCCGGACGGCCTCGGCGCGTGCGGCGACCTGGGGGTCCTCGACGAGCGCGAGGACGGCTTCGCGCAGGGTCCGGGCGTCGGCCTCCTCCATGGGGACGTGCCGGGCGACGCCGAGTCCCTGGAGGACGTCGGCGTTGCCGAACTGGTCGACGGCCTGCGGGACGGCGACCATCGGGGTGCCGGTGGCGAGGCCCTCCGCGCTGCCGCCGGCGCCCGCGTGGGTGATGAAGGCATCGGCCTGGCGCAGGATGTCCAGCTGGGGCACCCAGCGGTGGACCTCCACGTTGGCGGGGACGGTGCCCAGGTCGGCCTCGTCGGTGAACCTGCCGATCTGGAGGACGACGTGCCAGTCGGGCAGGTCGCCGAAGGCTTCGATGCAGGCCCGGTAGAAGGCGGGCCGGCGGGTGAAGGCGGAGCCGAGGGAGACGAGCAGCACCTTCTTCCCTTCGGCTGCCGGCGGGCGCTGCCAGGTGCCCTGGCTCGCGCTGCGGTCGCCCTGGCAGGCCCCGACGAAGGTGTACACGGACTCGTCGACGCGATCGGCGTTCGGCTGGAGGGCGCGGGGGATGAGCACGATGCTGCGCCGCGGACGGCCGACGAACCGGTCGGAGTCCTCGTCGATGCCGTTCTCGTCGAGCCACTCCCGGAAGCGGGCGTAGTAGGCCCGGCCCCGCTCGGAGGCCCGCAGGGCGGCCGTCATCGGCGCCGCGACCTCCTCCTCGTACCCGGTCCAGGCGACCAGGTTCGGGGAGAGGGACACGGCGGGGACGCCCCAGTGGTGGGCGAGGACGGGTGCCGGGTAGGAGGTGATGTCGTGGAGGACGAGGTCGGGGGCGTCGTCCTCGAAGGCGGCCGCGAGCTGCGGCAGGGCCTGGACGGCGTCGTTCAGGAAGGGCTCGATGTTGTCGATGAGCTCGGTGCCCCAGGCCTCGGGCTCGTCGTCGGTGGGCAGGGTGGACTTCCAGATCACCGGGGTGGCGCCGGTCTCCGCGATCCTCTCGGCGAAGGACGCGGGGATCGCGTAGCTGACGCGGTGGCCCCGGGCCACGAGTTCGCGGATCACTTCGATGCTCGGGTTCACGTGTCCGTGGGCGGCGATGGAGAACATGGCGATGTGGGCGGGCTTCGCTGAGGTCATGCGCCGACTTTAACGAGACGAGACGTCTCGTGCAACGAGGATTCGGCCAATCTCCCTCCGTCCGCCGCTCGGCACGGGCAGCGGCCGCGCGCCCGGATGCGAGACTTGGCGGATTCACGACGATCCGCATCCGGAGACACGGCATGGACGAGGCGCAGGCCCGGAACGTACTGACGGCGGCGGGCTTCACCCGGCACGCCGCTCTGCTGGCCCTGGGCGAGAACGCGGTGTTCGCGGCCGGCGACCTGGTGGTGAAGGTCGGCCGGGAGGCGTCGCTGCTGGAGCGGGCCGAGCGCGAGCTCACGGTGGCGGGCTGGCTCGAAGGGGCCGGGATCCCGGCGGTCCGTGCGGCCGAGCCGAAGCCGCGGCTGGTGGCGGGGCATCCCGTGACGGTGTGGCACCGCCTGGCGGACGCGGTCCGTCCGGCCGGTCCCGAGGACCTGGCGGCGCTGCTGCGGCAGATCCACGCCCTTCCGCAGGCCCCGTTCGCGCTGCCCGCGCGGGACCTGCTGGGCGGGGTCGAGCGGTGGCTCCGGCTGGCCGGCGAGGCCGTCGACCCGGCCGACGCGGCGTACCTGCGGGCCCGGCGCGACGCGTACGCGGGCGAGGTGGCCGCGCTCACCGCGCACCTGCCGCCGGGCCCGATCCACGGCGACGCCCTTCCGCGCAACGTCCACGTGGGGCCGGACGGGCCGGTCCTGGTGGATCTGGAGACCGTTTCGGCGGACCTGCGCGAGCACGATCTGGTGGTGATGGCCCTCGCCCGCGACCGGTACGGGCTGCCGGCGCCGTCGTACGAGGCCTTCGTCGAGGCGTACGGGTGGGACGTGCGCGACTGGGAGGGCTGCCGGGTGCTGCGCGGTGCGCGCGAGACGGCCAGCTGTGCCTGGGTGGCCCAGCACGCCCCGACCAACCCCGGCGCGCTGGCCGAATTCCGGCGCCGGGTGGCTTCCCTGCGTGACGGCGACCCGGAAATGCGGTGGCACGCCTTCTAGGAAGTGCCGTACCAAGGTGCACACATGAGACTGCACACGACGTTCCACACCGCCCGCCTGGGCGCGACGGAGTACAAGGTCATACGCCCGGCCCGGACTCCGGCCCGCGCGGTGCTCTTCGACGACCCCTGGTTCCTGAACGGCTGGTTCGACCAGGAGGGCGCTCAGCTCGCCGCAGGGCTCTGGGCCCTCGCCGCCACCTCGCCGCGCTCCCTCGTCCACCTGCCGATCCGGGCCAACGCGAAGCACGGACCGGAGGGGGCCTCGGGCGGGCGGCGCCCGCTCGACCTGGTCCTGCTGCACCACTCCCTGCAGTTCGCCCCGTCCCGCTGGAAGGAGCTCCGCGGCCGGCTCGGCCCCGGGCGGCCCCGCACCGTGGACCTGCCCGGCCCCGACCCGGACGCGGACCCCGGCGTACCGGACCTTCACCACCGGGAGAACCACGACCGGTTCCACCAGGACATCCACAGCGAAACACTGTTCATGACGGGAAGCGCCACGATGTTCCGGGTGGGCGCCGGACTCTTCGCCGACCTCGCCCGCTCGGGCCCCGGCCAGCTGTTCAGGCACCGGCCCGTGCACTACTGCCGCCGGCTGTACTGCCACCCCCATGACCGCGACCTCCACCTGGAGTACTGCGAGGAGTGGCCCGTCTAGGCCGTCTCCTACGGTTTGTGGGTCACCCAGAGCAGTTCCGCCGGCCAGCGGTGCGCCCAGTCGGGCGGGTCGGTTTCGTTGTAGCCGTTGGGTGTGCCGGGGCCGGGCCGCGGCTCGATGAGGTCGTCGATGACGAGACCCGCGCCGCGCAGGACCCTGACCCAGTCGCCGTAGGTGAGCTGGTCGCGCCGTCGCCTTCGGCGATGGTGTTCAGCCCGAAGTAGTCCTGCCGCAGCGTCGTGGTCACGCGACTGGCGGCTTCGTCGTAGCACGCTTCGAACCATGGGCTGGCGACGTTGAACACCAGGCGCCCGCCCCGGCCCAGGACGCGTGCGGCCTGCGGGACGGCCAGGTGCGGGGGCGCCCAGCTGAGCCCGCCGAAGTCGCAGAACACCAGGTCGAAGCATTCGGCGGCGAAGGGGAGCCGTTCGGCGGCGCCTTGCACCAGCGGGTAGCGGGCCGCTCCCATCGCGCCGGCCGCTGCCGCGAGTTGGGCCTCGGACAGGTCGAGCCCGACCACGGTGGCGCCCTCGGCGGCGAGCGCCCTGGACCACTGGCCGGCGCCGCAGCCGAGTTCGAGGACGCGCTTGCCGGTGACGTCGCCCAGGGCGCGCAGGTGCGCGTCGGGGACGGAGTACATGCCCCACAACCGGGGTGCGGCACCGATCTGCGGGTCGTGCTCGTGCTGGTAGGCGCTGCTGATCCGGTTCCAGAGCCGCCGGTTGGCGGGGATGCTGTCCACGTGCCGACTCCAGCACTGCCCGCCGGGGCGGTCAACACGATTACGGCACCGGCCGGCCCGCCCCTCCGCGGTTCAGGCGGAGGCCGGCAGCAGGCTCCGCAGGGGCCACGCCGGGTCGATCACCGCGTCCGGGGTGCCCTGGCGGCGCAGGTACGACTGGAAGTCGCGGGCCCAGCGCTCGTGCCAGCCGCCCTGGCGGGCGTGCAGATCGGCCGGGGTGAGCCCCGCCACCTCCGGGTGGCGGGCGGCTATCGCGCGGGCCACCTGCACCGCGGCCAGCGCGTCCGCACCCGCATCGTGCGCGGCGTCCAGGGTGACCCCGTACACCCCGCACACGGCCTCCAGCGTCCGCTTGCCGCGCCGGTAGCGGTCCACGGCCCGGTCGATGGTCAGCGGGTCCACCACCGGGCCGGTCTGGGCCCCGCCCAGCCGGTCGGCCAGCGAGGGCAGCCCGTGCCGGGCCAGCTCCGCCGTCAACAGGGTCAGGTCGAACGCCGCGTTGTACGCGACGACCACCGCACCCCGCCGCCAGTGCTCCACCAGCGCCCGCGCGACCTCGTCCGCGACCTCCCGCACCGGGCGGCCCTCCGCCACGGCCCGCTCCGTGCTGATCCCGTGGATCGCCGAGGCGCCCTCCGGAATCGGTATCCCCGGATCCGCGAGCCAGACGCGCCGGTCGCGCACCTGCCCGGCCCGCACCTCGACCACCGCCGCCGTCACGATCCGCGACTCCCCCGGTTCCGTACCGGTCGTCTCCAGGTCGAATCCGATCAGCACGCCGCCGTGCCAGTCCCCCATGCCGCGCCAGTCCTCCACCCCGTGCCCCTCCCCCGTACGCCTTCGGTCAACGACTTTCAGCCTGCCACGGGGCACTGACAGTCATGACACCGGGCGGGAGTCCTGCCAGATCGACTCGAATTCCTCACGGTACGTCGGGAACAGCCCGTGCTCCGCGTCCCGCGAGGAGCCGCGGGTGCCACCGCCCCGCAGGACCAGCACCGGCGCCTCCATGCCGCGCGCCCGGCGCAGGTACGACTGCACGACGGCGATGCCCGAGGACTCCCCCTCCACCAGGTAGGCGGTGAAGCGGGGCGTCTCGTCGAAGACGTGGATCTCGAACCGCGAAGGGTCCCGCAGCCCCGCCCGCACCCGGCGCACGTGCAGGATGTTCATCTCCACCGAGCGGCTCAGCTCGCCCTTGCGCAGGCCGAGCTCGCGCTCGCGCCGTTTGACGGCGCTGCTGGCCGGGTTCAGGAACAGCAGCCGGACCCGGCATCCGGCCTCCGTGAGCCGCACGAGTCTTCGGCCCGAGAAGTTCTGCACCAGCAGGTTGAGCCCTATGCCGATGGCGTCGAGCCGCCGCGCCCCGCCGAACAGGTCCTCCGCCGGGAGCTGCCGCTGCAGCCGCACCCGGTCCGGGTGGACCGAGATGACGTCCGCGTACCGGTCGCCGACCAGGTCCTCGACGGCGTCGATCGGCAGCCGGTCCGCGGCCGGGGAGCCCGCGCCGCCGCCCAGCACCAAAAGAAGCCAG
>NZ_JBHYVA010000452.1:0-7079 GCF_042750055.1 Streptomyces sp. NPDC059456 | reverse complement strand
GCGGGGGCGGGTGGGGCGGGGCGGGGCCCCCCCCCCCGCCACCCGGGCCGCCCCCCGGGGGGGGGGGCCCCCCCCCCCCGCTTTCGTTTCCGGGTGCGTCCGCTAGCCGACGAAGGCCAGGTCGACGATCCAGTAGCAGAGCGCGGCGACCAGGGCCGCGGCCGGCATGGTGATGAACCAGCCCAGGACGATGTTCTTGGCGACGCCCCAGCGGACCGCGTTGACGCGCTTGGTGGCGCCCACACCCATGATCGCCGAGGTGATCACGTGGGTGGTGGAGATCGGCGCGTGGAACAGGAACGCCGAGCCGAACATGATCGAGGCGCCGGTGGTCTCGGCCGCGAAGCCCTGCGGCGGGTCCAGCTCGATGATCTTGCGGCCGAGGGTCCGCATGATGCGCCAGCCGCCCGCGTACGTACCGAGCGACAGCATGATGGCGCACACGATCTTGACCCAGATCGGGATCGGCGCGTCGGCTGCCTGCACATCGGCGATGACCAGGGCCATCACGACGATGCCCATGGTCTTCTGCGCGTCCTGGAGACCGTGGCCGAGCGCCATGCCAGCCGCGGACACGGTCTGCGCGATGCGGAAGCCGTGCTTGGCCTTGTGCGGGTTGGACCTGCGGAACATCCACAGGATGGCCACCATCACCAGGTAACCGACGATCAGGCCGACGACCGGCGAGACGAACATCGGGATGACGACCTTGTCGATCACCCCGCTCCAGATGACACCGGTGCCGCCGGCCAGCGCCGCGCCCACCATGCCGCCGAACAGCGCGTGCGAGGAGGAGGACGGGAGCCCGAAGTACCAGGTGATCAGATTCCAGACGATCGCGCCGACCAGGGCCGCGAAGAGGATCCACATGCCGGTCTTGCCGGTGGGCGTCTCGATCAGGCCCTCACTGACCGTCTTGGCGACCCCGCTGCCCAGGAAGGCACCGGCCAGGTTCATCACCGCGGCCATCGCGAGGGCGGCGCGCGGGGTCAGCGCGCGGGTCGAGACCGAGGTCGCGATCGCGTTCGCCGAGTCGTGGAAACCGTTGGTGTACGTGAAACCGAGCGCGACACCGATGGTCACGATCAGAGCGAAGGTGTCCACGAGGTTCAGGACTCCTTGACCGCGATGGTCTCCACCGTGTTCGCGACGTGCTCGAACGCGTCGGCCGCCTCTTCGAGCACGTCGACGATCTGCTTGAGCTTCAGCACCTCGATGGCGTCGTACTTGCCGTTGAAGAGCTGGGCGAGCAGCTTGCGGTGGATCTGGTCGGCCTGGTTCTCGAGGCGGTTGACCTCGATCCAGTACTCGGTCAGGTTGTCCATCGTCCGCAGGTGCGGCATGGCCTCGGCGGTCAGCTCGGCCGCCCGCGCCAGCACCTCGATCTGCTGCTCGACACCCTTGGGGAGCTCCTCCACCTGATAGAGGACGACCAGGTCGACGGCCTCCTCCATGAAGTCCATGATGTCGTCGAGGGACGAGGCCAGGTTGTAGATGTCCTCGCGGTCGAACGGCGTGATGAAGGAGGAGTTCAGCTGGTGGAAGATCGCGTGGGTGGCGTCGTCCCCCGCGTGCTCGGCTGCCCGCATCCGCTCCGCGATCTCGGCCCGGGCGGAGGAGTCCGCTCCGAGCAGTTCCATCAGGAGCTTGGAGCCCGTGACGATGTTGTCCGCGGATGCGGCGAACATGTCGTAGAAGCTCGTCTCCCTGGGGGTCAGACGAAATCGCACGTGAGGTCCTCGGGGTGCATTGGATTCGGTCAGGCTGATGCTAGGCGCATCCCCCGGCCACGGCTAACCGGCGGTTCCGGGCGGTTCCCCAGTGTCCTCCATCAGGCAGAGTGAGCAGCACGGGCCCCTGCCGCTCCGGCAAGAGCCCAGTACCCTATACCCATGAGGGGTATGTACCCCTCGATCCGGACCACGGGAGGACGCATGACTGCCATCGAGGCGGAAGGCCCCGGAGCCGACGTCGCCACCGGTACCGGCACGGTGCACGGCTACCACCACCAGAAGGACGAGCACCTCAAGCGACTGCGCCGGATCGAGGGCCAGATCCGCGGTCTGCAGCGGCTCGTCGACGAGGACGTCTACTGCATCGACATACTCACCCAGGTCTCGGCGAGCACGAAGGCCCTCCAGTCCTTCGCGCTCCAGCTGCTCGAAGAACACCTGCGGCACTGCGTCGCCGACGCGGCCGTCAAGGGCGGGGCCGAGATCGACGCCAAGGTCGAGGAAGCGACGAAGGCGATCGCCCGGCTGCTGCGCACCTGAGCACCCGGACGCCCGGGCACCGGACCACCCGAGCACGCCGGCCTCCGGTCCCCACCGCGGACGCGGCTACAGCCCGAGACCCATCAGGACCTCGTCGATCCGGTCCTGGCTGAGCCGCTCCTCGTCCGCCGTGGACGCCGCGATGATCAGCTCGCCGCACAGCTCGATCTCGGCGAGCGCCACGTGGTCCTGCACCGTCGTACCGCCTGCGGGAGTCACGCGTGTCACCTCAATCTGCCGTCATCGGTCATCGGTCGTAGGCGCTCTCTCTCAGCGTAGGGAGGGCCGGGCGCTGTGCGCATGACACGGATGGACCATTTCCGGATACCGGGCCATGGCCCGATCGCGCCGCCCCGGGACCGTCCGGCCGGCTACTCGGCGATCTTCCCGGCGTAAATGTCCCCGCTTGCGGGCAATACGACGGTCACCGGCGTCCCGAACCCGTACAGCAGCGTGGTGGAGGAGACATCGATCACGCCATTGTTGACGTAGCTGAAGCGGTGGCGGACCTTGCGCAGCCGGCCCTGCTCGTCGAGGTACACGTCGAAGGGGACCGTTCCCTTGCTGAACCCTTTCGCCGCCGCCTCCAGTGCCCCCTTGACCGCCGGTGAGGCGTTCTTCGCGGCCTGCCCGATGTCGGTGGTCCCGCGGTAGTGGCGCACCTTGGTGCCCGCCACCTCGGTCTCGCCCACGTACGTCGCCTCCTGCACGCCGCGCAGCAGCTCGGCCGCGGCCAGCGGGTCGGTGGCCCCGCCCGTGACGAGGTTCCCGTCCGCGAGGGTCGTCGTGTCCACCCGGACCCACTTGTCGGCGGGCACGCCCGCGCCCCGGTTCTTCATGTACAGGGCCCCGGGGACGAGCAGCTCGGTGATGGGCCGGTGCTCGTCCTTGCCCGCCGCGTCGGCCGGGAGCATCACCAGGAGCTGGCCCATCCGGTTCTTGAAGTCGACCCCGCCCTCGCCGCGGATCGTGACCCGGGTCCCGCCGGTGGCCATCTCCATCGCCGTACGGGCCTGCGCGCTACCGGTCTTCGCCAGCAGGTCGGCGGCTCCCCGTACGGTCGCGACCGGGTCGGCGGGAGGCCGCTCGTCCTCCTTGTCCGCGGCTGCGCACCCGCTCATCGCGGCCATGGTCACGGCCATCCCGAAGGCGAGCACCGCCTCACCCGCACGCCCGCGCCGCCGCCTGTGCTGGTGCACCACCATCGCCTGCCAACCCCCAACGCATGACCGCTGCTTGCCCGAGGCCCCCACCCGCTCCGTTTAACGAGGTCCGGGGTTTCCCGTCACGGGCCGCCGCGGCCCCGGCCCCCTTGCCGGACCCAGGTACCGTGGTGATGTGGATTCGCACACCAAAGCGTCGCTGGTCCCTCCGCTTGAAGCCGTGCCGCTCCCCCGTCCCACGGAGCGGCCGCCCACCGGGCACACCACGAGCACCGCCGAACGCGGCTCGTTCTGCCTGGCCCTGTGCACCTGCGGCTGGAGAGGCCCGGCCCGCCGCTCCCGCGACCTGGCCCGCAAGGACGCGGACCGCCACCCTTCGGCCTAGGCCGGGGCCCGGGGGGGGCCGGACTCCTGACCGCCCGTTCGCACGGCATCGCCCGCTCGGACCGCATCGCCCGTTCGGACCGCATCGCCCGTTCGGACGGCCCGGCTGGCCGACGCACCCGGGAGCGGATGCCCTGGATGCATGCCAGGACCCGCAGCCCGCGTCACCGCCCTCCTCTGGGCCCTGCTCATCGCCCTCGCGCCCGCCGCCGCGGCCTCGGCGCGCCCGACGGGCTCGGCGGACGGTCCGGCCGACGTGGCCCTGGCCATCGGGGCGACCGCCGTCGCGGCCGTGACGACCGGGCTGTGGCTGCGCTCGCGCCACCGCCGCGAGGACGACTCCGAGGGCCGCGGCACGGACCACGGGGAACCGTGACCCCGCGCCCGCGCCCGCGCCCGAAGGCGGTCCGCCTGTGTTTCGGCGCGGCGTGCCTGTGCCTCCTGGCGGCGGTCCTGATCTGCGCATGGCACGCGTACGGCCGGCAGTGAACTAGGCGGCGAGGTCGCTCTCGTGCGGGAGGCAGGCGGGGGGCGGGGTCTGGGGCTGCGCGAGGTCCACCGGGCGGGGCACGGCGAGCCGCCTGGCGCGGACCAGCCGGCCGGCGCGCGGCGAGCGGGCCACCACCCGCACCAGCGGGGTCAGCAGCGCCATCGCGAGGGGGGCGAGCAGCAGGACGACGGCGGTGCCGAGCGCGAAACCGCCGATGACGTCGGTCGGGTAGTGCACCCCGAGGTACACGCGGCAGAAACCCTCGGCGAGGGCCAGGCCGATCCCGACGAGCCCGAGCCTGCGGTTCGCGAGGAACAGGCCGACGCCCAGGGCCATCGCGAGGGTGGCGTGACCGCTGACGAAGGAGAAGTCCCCGGGCCCGGTGTGCGGTGCGAGGACGTCGAGGCCGTCGTGTGCGACGAACGGCCTCGGCCGTGCGACGAGCGAACGCACCGGAACGTTCAACAGGAGCGCGAGCGCGGCGGCGAGCGGCGCCCACACGAGTGCGGCGAAGGACTCGGCGGCGGTGACCTCGTCCGCCCGGCGCATCCCGTGCCAGCACCACAGGAAGAGGAGGACCAGGGCCAACGGGATCCCGTACGCGCTGACGAGTGCGACGCCCCGGTCGACCGCGGCAGGGGCGTGCCGGGCCAGTCCGTTGACGTCGTACAGCAGGCTTACGTCCACGTTCGGCCCACTACTTGTGAGTCCAGCCATGGCGATGCGGCCCCTTAGCCCTTGCTCGGTTCCCCTCGGGCGCACCCCTGTGTGCGCCCCTGAACCCCCCCGGTTGATCAAGACTGTGTCCATGGAACGCCCGTTCTGAAGCGCACGTTCCACTCTCCACCGAATGATCACGGCAACGTTATCGAAGAGTGACTGATCGTCGCAGCTCAGGGCCCTTGGTTAACGCAGCGTCGCCAACCGCCCGGCTACGGGGACTTGGCGTCGGCCGTACGGTCGGGCAGCGCCTCGGCCCCGTCCTTCGTGACGCGGGTCGCGCCGAAGTAGTCCGGGGTGTCGATCTTGTCGAAGCGGATCACGGCACCGGTGTACGGGGCGTTGATCATGTATCCGCCGCCCACGTAGAGGCCGACGTGGTGGATCGCCCGGGAGTTCGTCAGATCATCGGAGAAGAACACCAGGTCTCCGGGGAGCAGTTCGCCCCGCGGGGGATGCGGACCGGCGTTGTACTGGTCGTTGGCGACCCGCGGCAGCTCGATCCCCACCGACTCGTACGCTGCCTTGGTCAGCCCCGAGCAGTCGAACCGCCCGTCCTGGTCCGGCGTCCCGTTGCCGCCCCACAGGTACGGGGTCCCCAACTGCTTCTGCGCGAAGTAGATCGCACCGGCGGCCTGCTGAGACGGCGCCACCCGCCCGACGGGGCGCGCGAAGCTCTTCTCCAGGGCCCGGATGGACTTCACGTAGCCCTGGGTCTCGCTGATCGGAGGCACGCCTCCGGCCTTGATCACGCGATAGGGGCCGGCGTTGTACGCGGCGAGCATGTTGTCGGAGATGTCACCCGGTACGGACGCAACGTCCTTCGCGAGCTGGCAGTCGTAGGACGCCGCTGAGGGGATGGCGTCACTCGGGTCCCAGATGTCCCGTTTACCGTCGCCGTTCCCGTCGACCCCGTACGTGGCCCAGGTTTCCGGGATGAACTGGGCGATGCCCCGCGCATCCGCGTGACTCAGCGCGTCGACCTTCCAGCCGCTCTCGGTGTACAACTGCGCCGCCAGCAGCGCCGGGTTGAGGGCGGGGCAAAGGTTTCCCCACTTCTGCACCAGCGGCTGGTAGAGCGCGGGAACCGCTCCCTTGGCCAGCCCGACGGCGCCCGCCCTGCCCGTGCTCACGATGCCCGCCGCCGCCGAGTACGTACCGACGACCAGTAGCGCGACGAAGGTCAGGCACACGCCGATCCCGATCCCGCTTGCCATCCAGAACTTGCGCACTCGTCAACACTGCCTCATGGCAAGCGGTCTGACAGTGCTTTCGTCAGCCTGACTCGGCACTATTTCACCGGAAAGCCGGTGCAGTAGATGTTGGCGTACTCCTTGACGCCCCTGACCCGGTAGAACACCACGGTCCAGGCACCCGGGTCATTCGCGAGCGGGATGGCGGGAAAAGTCTTCGGGTTCCCCTCGTTGTCCACGAACTTCATGGCGAAGTCGTCGGGATACGTGAGCTCCACGCTGCCGCCGGAAGCCTTGTCCGCGAGATCGACGGGCTTGCTGGTGTAGCCGATGCCGTGGTTGTAGTCGCGCACGGACTCGTAGGGCCGCTGCGTGCTCTGGTCGATCTCGTGCGGAGGTTTGACCCCGATGGAGACGGTGTAGGGAGGCTTCTCCGTGTTGTACGGCTTCAGGTACACATGGATCTTGACCTTGCCCGTGACCGTCTTCGCGTCCGGCTCGTCCGCGTCGACGACGGAACCCACCAGGAACTCCGCCCGCTCCTCGGCGGGCAGGTTGCAACTCCCGCCGCCCGGGACGGTGCCGGTCCACAGGTCCCGGGACACGGTGTTCGCCTCGATGTGGTCGGGCACCGCCGCCGACCCGGCGACGGCTCCCCGAGAGGGCGATGCCGAGCTCGAAGCGGCCTGCCCGGGGGAGGACGGCGTGACCGGGGACTGCGCGCCGGACCCGGCCGGTGTGCTCTGCCCGGCCGGCAGGCCCGGGGGCGGGGCGCCCCCCCCCGCCCCCCCCCCCGCGCTGGGGGGGGGACGGCGGGGGGCCCCCCCGGGGGGGGGGCCGCCCCCCCCCCCGCGGC
>NZ_JBHYVA010000451.1:0-7111 GCF_042750055.1 Streptomyces sp. NPDC059456 | reverse complement strand
GGGGCACCCCGTGGTTCCGCGGGCCCCCCCCGCGGGAGCCCGCCCCCCGGCCCCGCCCCCGGCGGGCGCCCCGGCCCCACCCCGCGACCCGGCCCCTGCCGCAGCCGGACTCCCCGACCGAACCGCCGACGCAGCCGCAGCCGCAGGACGTCGCCCCCGACCGGGTCGAGGGGCCGGTCCTGCGGTTCGGGCCCGGGGTGACGGCCGCCCTGCCGGCCCCTTTCCCCGTGGTCGCCGAACCGGTGGTGCGCCGCCCGCGCGGCGAGTGGCGCCGCTACACCCTGGCCGTGGTCGTGCTGCTCGCGGTGCTCGCGTACCTGGCCTGGCAGCGGTACGGCCCGGCCCTGGAGGTCCGCGACGTGACCGTCGCCACCGCCGGCGCGCAGGGTCCGGGCTGTGATTCCACGGCCGACGTGGTGGCCGTCGTACGGACCAACGGGCGGGCCGGGACCCTGACGTACCGGTGGATCCGCTCCGACGGCACCCGGTCTGAGCAGCTCACCGAACGGGTGCCGGGCGGGGGCAAGGAGGCCCGGCTGCACCTGCTGTGGACCTTCCAGGGCCGGGGCACGTACGCGGCCGAGGCGAAGCTCCAGCTGGTCTCGCCCGGACAGCGCACCGCCGCGACGCGGTTCACGTACCACTGCGCCGGCTAGGGCGCGTCTTCCGGGATCGTGCCGGGCCCGCCGGCCGCCCGCGCCGGAGGCCCGCAGCCGCTCCGGGGAGCGGCCGCGGGCCCCTTCCTGCCGGCCCGTCCGTGGCAGGCCGTTCAGAAACGGGCGTGGGCGGTGATGTCCGCCTCGAACTCGCCCGTCATCGCAGGGGTCACCGTCGGCCGGCACTGCGCGACCGCCGCCAGGTAGTCCCCGGTGGAGGCGCCCAGCTGGGCCGCCGCCGCACCGCGCGCGCCCACCGCCTCCAGGTCCCGCTCGAAGGACACCTGCGCCGCGATCCGCGCGGCGTGCTCGATGTCGGCCGGGGTGAACAGCTCGCTCGCCGCCACCAGCGCCGCCACGTCCACGTCCGGCCGGCCCGCCGTGTGGCGGGACCAGATCGCGGCGCGCGCCCCGGCGTCCGGGGTTCCGATGGGGATCAGGTAGTCGAAGCGTCCGGGCCGCAGGAAGGCCGGGTCCAGGGAGCGGATGGAGTTGGTGGCGCACACCAGCAGCCGCTCGTCACCCTCCCGGAACCCGGGGATCAGCTTGAGCAGCTCGTTCGTGACCCCGTGGATCCCGCCGGGCTGCGCGGGCTCGGTGCGCACGGGAGCGATCTCCTCGACCTCGTCGATGAAGACGAGGACCCGCTCCAGCTCGGCGATCCGGGCGAAGGCGTCGCGCAGCGCGGCGGCCAGGTTGCCCTCGTCGGCGAGGCGGGAGGGCAGCAGTTCCACGAAGGGCCAGCCGAGGCGGGAGGCGATGGCGCGGGCGAAGGTGGTCTTGCCGGTGCCGGGCGGCCCGAAGAGGGTGATGGCGCGCGGCGGCCGCACGCCGTGCGCGGCGGCCCGCTCGGGCTCGGCGAGCGGCAGCACGACGCGCCGTTCCATGAGGTCCTTCTCGTGCTCCATGCCGGCGACCTTCGTCCACAGGTCGTTGGGGAGGAAGCGGCCGCCGAGGTCGTCGAGCAGTCCGGCCGCCGGTCCGTGCAGCGGCTCCGTCTTCTCGAAGTAGGCGACGGCGGGCTGGCGCGTGTACCCGGCGTTGAGGAGGCCCTCGCCGAGCAGGTCCTCCTCGGGCAGGACGTACGCGATCCGCCCGACGCGGGCGGCGATCAGCCGCCGCTCCAGCTCGACGAGGAGGGCGCTGGCCAGGCCCCGGCCGCGCCAGCCCGCGGCGATGGCGATCCGCATCACCCAGGCCCGCTCGCCGGTGACGCAGGCGAGGGCCGCGCCGATCGGGACGCCCTGGTGGACGGCGACCACGCAGGGCTGCCGGTCGGTGAGGGCGCTGATGCACTCGGCGAGCGAGAAGACGGACTCCTGGCCGAGTTCGGCCGTGGTGTCGATCAGGTGGACCACCGAGGCGAGATCGCTCTCGCGGTAGTCGTGGATGAGCCAGTTCACCGGGTACCGCCCCTCGTTCGTGCTGCCTGTGGCGAGGCTAGGGGCGGGCGGGCCGGGCGATCATGCTCCGCGGCGCACAACAGCCGGTCCGAAAGCCGCCGCCGCGTCCATAGACTGATGCCCGTCACCCGAACAGCCGATCGAGGATCCGCGCGCCTTCATGACTTCCGACACGTCCCGGACACCGACCGGCCGGAGCCGGCACATCGTGTGGCAGGCGCCGGTCCTGTGGACCGTGGCCCTCGGGCTGTGGGGGCTCTCCCGGCAGGACAGCGTGTGGCGGGACGAGGCGGCGACCTGGCAGGTGGCGCGGCGGTCGACGGGCGAGATCTGGGACATGCTCGGCAACGTCGACGCCGTGCACGGGCTGTACTACCTGCTGATGCACGGGCTCTTCGAGCTCTTCGGGCCGGGCACGACGACGTTGCGGCTTCCGTCGGTGCTCGCGGTGGCGGCGGCCGCGGCCTGCGTGGCCGTGACCGGGCGGCGGCTGGCCGGCTTCTGGGCGGGGCTGGGCGGCGGGCTGGCGCTCGGGCTGCTGCCGGCCGTGCAGTTCTACCTCCAGGAGGGCCGGCCGTACGCGCTGGTCGCGGCCGGCGCCGCGCTGTCGACGCTGCTGCTGGTGTCGCTGCTGTCGGGCCCGCTGGCCGGCCGGCTGGCCCGGCCGCGGTGGACGGGGTACGCGCTCGCCGTGCTGGTGTGCGCGCTGCTGAACTGGCTGTCGCTGCTGATCCTGCCCGCGCACGCGGCAACACTGTGGTGGGTGCGGGCCGGGCGCGGGGTGTGGCTGCGCTGGACGGCGTACGCGGCGTGCGCCGCGGCGGGGGCGTTGCCGCTGGTGCTGTTCAGCCGGAGCCAGTCCGACCAGGTGTCGTGGATACCTCCGCTGACCTGGCACATGATGATCGGTCCGGCGATCCTGCTGGCCGTCGGCGGCGTCTGCGCCCTCGCGGACCGGCCGCGTGCGGGCCGGCTGTCGGCGACGGCGGTGGGACTGCCGCTGCTGGCGGTGCCGCAGCTCGGCCTGATCGGGATCTCCCTGGTCCAGCCGCTGTTCCTGGACCGGTACGTGCTGTTCAGCATGCTGGGGCTGGCCCTGCTGATCGGTGCGGGGCTGGGCGCCGCCGTACGGGCCGTCCGGCCCCGGTTCCCGCGGGCGGCGGGCCTGCTCGTGCCGGGCGTGGTGGGTGTCGCGGTGGTGGCGCTGCTGCCGGTGGAGCTGGGCAAGCGGGCTCCGGCCAGCCGGGTCGACGACGTGCTGTCGGTGGCCGGGGAGGTGGCCCGGCTGGGGCGGCCCGGGGACGCGGTGCTGTTCGTACCGGCCGCCCGGCGGGACACGGCGCTGGTCTCGCCGGACGCCTTCGCGGGGCTGGTGGACGTGGCCCTGGAGCGCGGCCCGGTGGCCTCGGCCACCCTCAAGGGCGAGGAGGCGGACCCGGCGCGGATCCGGGCGGCCCTGCTCGGGCAGCGGCGGGTGCTGCTGGTCACCGACTCGCAGAAGGTGGCGAAGCCGTCGGGCGCCGCCCGGGACGCGGCGAAGGCGGCCGTGCTGGAGGAGCGGTTCCGGGTGGTGGAGGACCGGCAGGTCCGGGGCCGCCGCGTGACGGTGTACGAGCACCGGTAGGGCGGGGACGTCAGGCGGCGCGGGCCCCGGCGGCGTGGGAATCCAGCCAGGACAGCGAGGCGCGGGCCAGGTCGGGCCAGCCGTGGTCGACGGTCAGGGAGTGGCCGCGGTCCTCGAAGCACTGGTACTCGGTGGTCGCGTGCGAGTGCTGGTACTGCTGGTAGGTCGAGCGGGTCAGCAGGTCCGGGACGGTGTGGTCGAGCCGGCCGGACAGCAGGAGCAGCGGGCCGCGGCTCTCGTTCCCGGTGTCGACCTCGGCCGGGGAGTGCGGGGTGAAGTTGCCGAGGGCCAGCTGGAACAGCGGGCGGGCGGTGCTCGGGATCGTCCACTCCTCGTACAGTTCCTCGGACTCCTCCTCGGACACGGCGTTGGCGAAGCCGTAGCGGAACTGCTCGCGGTTCAGCGATACGGACCGGCGGGTGTTCCCGGGGTCGCGCAGGACCGCGAACGTCGACCGGGCCTGGGCCGGGGCGATCGCCTTGACGCCCTTGATCTGCCCGGGGCAGATGGCCACCGCGGCATCGGCGAGGCCCTGGCCGAGCAGGTGCTGGGCGATGAACCCGCCGACCGAGTGCCCGACGAGGACGGGCCGGACCGGCAGCTCGCGGATCACCTTGGCGTGCGCGTCGGAGATCTCGACGAGCCCGACCCCGGCCTGGTCGTCCGGCCGGCGGCGGGCCTCGGCGACGGTGTCGGGGACCCCGGGCCACTCCGGCAGGACGGGCTCGTACCCGGCTTCGTCGAAGGCGTCGGCCCAGCCCTCCCAGCTGGTGGAATGCAGCCAGAGGCCGTGGATGAACACCACGGGCGTGCGGCGCTGTGCGGTCATGGCGGGACACCTCCTGGCCCCCCTGGCGCCTCTGCCAGTCTCGCCCGCGGCGCGCGCCCCCGCCACGCGCCGCCCACCTGCGGCGCCCGGATTCACAGCGCATTCATATGGAATATCTGGCTCCGGACATAGCTTCAGCGGGGAGGCTCAGGGCATGATCCCGCGCATGCATCCCCGACGACCGGCCGACCGAGCCCGCACCCGGCGTGCGGCGTCCCGGATCCTGCTCGCGCTGGCTGCGATGGCCGCCCTGGTCAGCGTGGACCTGCCCGACGCCGCGGCCGTGCCGCCGCTCGGGGTGACCGTCGAGGCCGGGTCCGACGCCGCGGCGAACCGCGTGGGCGCCCTGTTCGCGGACACCCTCGACGGCGGCCACTTCTGCACGGCGGCCGTGGTGCACAGCGACGACCGCGATGTGATCGTCACCGCCGCGCACTGCCTGGACAACCCGGACGCCACGGTGTTCGCGCCGGGCTACCGCGACGGCAAGGCCCCGTACGGCACGTGGAAGCTGACCGGCACGTACCTCGCCCCGAGCTGGACCGACGGCCGGGACCCGGACCAGGACATCGCCTTCGCGACGGTCGTCCCGGCGGACGGCGGCGGACGGCGCGTCGAGGACGTGGTCGGCGGCTTCCCCGTGGCCACCGAGCAGCCGGACGACGTCACGGTGACGGTCCTCGGCTACCCCAGCTCGGACGAGGCCCCGCTGCGCTGCGCGAATGCCACGAGCCTGTTCTCGCAGACCCAGCGCCGCATCGACTGCCCGGACCTCAGCGGCGGCACCAGCGGCAGCCCCTGGATCGCGGACGGCGCCCTGACCGGCGTCCTCGGCGGCTACGAGGCCGGCGGCGCCGTCCCGGAGGTCTCGTACAGCGCGGTGATGGGCGACCAGGCCCTGGAGCTCTACCGCGAGGCCGCGGTCTCCGCCGGCTGACCCCCGCCCCGCACGTCAGCCGCCGGGCTGCTCCTGCGGGAGCCCCGGCACGGGCGCGAACCAGGTCGGGTCGTTGTCTTGGGCACGGTGGATGCGGTCCACCGCGAAGGGCTCCAGCGGGGGCAGGGCGTCCACCTCGAACCAGGCCACCTCCAGCGACTCGCTGTCGTTGGCCCGGGCCTCGCCCCCGGTGGCCCGGCAGCGGAAGGTGATGTCCTGGAACTGGCAGACGTCCCCGTTCGGGTAAGTGATCGGTTCGAGCATCTGCACCAGCACCACCCGCTCCGGCACGCAGTGCACCGCCGTCTCCTCGTACACCTCGCGCACCGCCGTGACGGCGGGCTGCTCCCCCGGCTCGGCGATCCCGCCGACCACGGACCAGCGGCCGGTGTCGGAGCGCCGGCCGAGCAGGACGCGCCCGTGGTCGTCGAAGACGATGGCCGTGACCCCGGGCAGCAGGAGCAGCTGGTTCCCGGCGGAGGCGCGGATCTGGCGGATGAACTCGGGTGTGGTCATCCCCCGACCCTACGGAACCGCGCGCCCGGGCCCCGCGCCGGGCGGCCCGCGTCAGGGCGTCCGGCGGGACCGGATCCGGCGGGCGAGGGTCCAGCCGAGGCCGCCCGCGGCCACCAGGAGCAGCGCGTACTCGGGCAGCGGGCCCAGCCGGGTGGCCGGGGTCTGCGCGGAGCGCAGCGGGATCTCGTCGACCAGTGCGTCCGCCGTGAACATCTCCGTCTCCTGGACGATGTGCCCGTCGGGGCGGATCACGGCGCTGACACCGCTGGTGACGGGGACGAGCACGGTCCGGCTGTGCTCGACCGCACGCACCCGGTCCATCGCGAGCTGCTGGTAGGTCATCTGCGAGCGGCCGAACGTCGCGTTGTTGCTCGGCACGGCGATCACCTGCGCGCCCGCCCGGACCGTGGAGCGCACGGCGTCGTCGAAGGCCGCCTCGAAGCAGGTGACCATGCCGACCCGGCTGCCCGCCATGGCGAAGACCCCCGGCTCCTTGCCGGGGCCGAAGTCGCGCTGCACGCGGTCCACGTCCGCGCTGAAGAGCCGGACGAAGGACCGCATCGGGATGCGCTCGCCGAAGGGCTGGATCTTGCGCTTGTCGTACGTGTCGACGGGCCCCTTGACCGGGTCCCACAGGATCATCGTGTTGCGCAGCGGGCCGGTCTCCGGCGCCAGCACCGTGCCGATCGCGACCGGGACGCCGATGGTCTTGACCGCGTTGTCGATGACGGCGTACGCATCGGGCTCGGTGTACGGGTCGATGTCGGAGGAGTTCTCCGGCCAGACCACGAAGTCGGGCCGCGGGACCCGTCCCGCCTTGACGTCGGCGGCGAGCTGGAGGGTGCGGTTGGCGTGGTTGTCGAGGACCGCGCGCCGCTGGGCGTTGAAGTCGAATCCGGCGCGCGGCACGTTGCCCTGGACGACGGCGGCCACGGCGGTGCCGTTCTCGGGGGCGTCGGACACCAGCGGGCGGGAGGCGAACGCCGCGCCGACCGGGACCACGACGGTGAGCGCGGCGAGGGCCGCGGCGGTCCGGCGGGGCCGGCTGCGGGCCGTGCGCAGGGCCTCGTACAGCCCGAATCCGCAGAGGGCGACCGCGAAGGAGAGCAGCGGGGTGGGGCCGCGGGGGGGGGGCGGCAGCTATAG
>NZ_JBHYVA010000450.1:3698-7117 GCF_042750055.1 Streptomyces sp. NPDC059456 | reverse complement strand
GCGGGAAGAAGTCGGTGAAGTCCTCGGTGCCGGAACCGCCGGCGGCTGCGCGCGGTCCCGTGCCTTCCGCACTCCTGCCGGTCACTGACCCCTGCGGCCCCTGCGGCCCGGACGCCGGTCCCGGCGAACCGCCGCCGACGGCGGGCCCGGTGCCCCGGCCGTCGGCGCGCACCGCCCGCGCCGCACGGGCGCCGTCCGCGGTGGCCGCGGCCGTGCCGACGTGCGCGGGCGCGCCGGTGTCCGGGCCGCCCGTCGCCCGTGCCGTTTCGTGCGGGGTCCGGGGCGCCTCCACCTCGGGCCCGCGAGGATGCGACGCCGAGCCGGCGGGCCGCGCGGCGCGGGCGCCCTGGTCCCAGCCGAGCACGGCGCCGCACGCGTCGCAGAACGACTGGCCCGGTTCTGCGTGCGTTCCGCACTCGGGGCAGTTCTGCGTGGTCATGTCTGCGGGGTCCTTTCGGCGGCGGTCACTTCGACCGTGTAGGGCATGTGGGCGGGGCGGGCGGCTGCCACGAGGGAGTCCAGGCGGTGGGTGTCGGCCGGAGTCGGGTCGGGCAGCCGCAGCGCGACGTGCAGACGGGGGCGCGGGGCGCCGGGGAAGGGGCCGAGCGGGCGGGCGTTCCAGTCGGCGCCGCCGCTCTCGGTGATCTCGGGCGCGACGCCGAACGCCAGCCGTACCGCCTCCGCGAGGCCGAGGCGGGTGCCGCGGACGCGGTGCAGCGCGACGGCGGCCGCGACGGCGGCCCGCAGCCGGGGCTCGGGCTCGCTGCCGTCGGTCTCGGCCCCCACCCAGGTGCCGAGCCACCGCGCGAAGTCGGCCGGGGCCAGCGCCGGGTCGAAGTACGTGTCCAGGCAGTCCAGGACGTTCAGCAGGGGCGCGAGGACGTCGTCGAGTCCGCCGACGAACCGCTGGGCCAGGTCGTCGTCGGCGAACACCGCGGGGAGCATCGCGGCGAGCGGGAGCGAGGATCCGAGGCCTTCGATCGAACCCCGGTACGCCTTGGCCGTCATCCGCCGTCCCCGATCACCCGGACACGGTGGTCGAAGGAGAAGACGAGCGACGGCCGCCCCAGGTCGATGCGGTCGGTCGCGTCACCGCGCTTGCCGGTGAGGGGGTCCGCGGGGTGCAGGACGACCTGGTCGACGAGTTCCACCCCGGGGACCCGTTGCAGCACCGCGAACAGCTCGCCGGTCTGGACGGGGCGGCCGAAGGGCCAGCCCCGGCCGTCCGCCCCGCCGGTCAGCGGGTCGAGGTGACGGTAGAGCGCGTCGTGCGCCTGGCGGCGCACCCGGTCGGTGTCGACCCCACGGAACGCGTGCACCGTGGCGACGACGGTGACGCCCTGGTAGTACGGCGGGCCGACGGCCAGCCGCGTGCCGATCAGGCGGCGCTCGTCCAGGTGGCGGGTGATCCGGCCCAGCAGGGCGTCACCCGGCACGAGCTGCTCGAAGCGCAGCCGCCCGCCCGGGTCGGGGACGGCCTGGGGGACGACGAGGACGCGGACCGCGTAGGCGCCGTACTCGCCCTCCTCGCCCTCCAGGCAGGCGATGCGCGCGGTCTCCGGTGCGGCGCGGCGTGCGAGCTCCTCGTAGTCGCGCAGGGTGACGGCGCGGTCCTGGGCGCGGAGCGTGATCGGCGCCCGCAGCTTGGCCTCCTCGACCGTCTCGCCGTCGACGCCGCCGCGCGCCGCCTCGCGGTTGACGACCTCGGAGACGTAGGGGATGGAGGTGCGCAGCACCTGGACGGCGCCGCGCGCCACGTTGCCGCCGCGGCCGCCGCCGGTGCGGTACCGGTGGGCCCGCACGACGGCGCCCTTCGGGGCGACCGCCCCGTACTGGCGCAGTGTCCCGTCCGGTTCGCGGACGGCCGGGCCGAAGGCTATCTCGCCGGTGGCGGCGTCCAGGGTGACGTGGTGGTCGCCGGGCCCGGAGCCGGCGAAGTGCGGCACCACCCGCCAGTCCCGCCAGCCGTCGTCGTCGGCGCTCTGCAGCAGCAGCGGCGGGTCGTCGGCGACGACCGGGGCGTGCGCGAGCCGCAGCCGCTGGCCGGGCAGCCCGGTGGCCTCGCCGAGTGCCTCGTCGTGGACGGTCTCGGCGTGCACGGCGCGGGTGGTGCCGCCGATGGTGTAGGCCTCGACGGAGCGGATGCTCGGCGAGGTGGTGTAGAACGGCTGGCCCGGCGCCGGTTCGGTGACCCGGCAGCGGATCCAGCCGGCCTCGTGCCCGCCGCCCCGCGAGAGCACGTGGCCGCCGGGCAGGTGCAGGACGACGTCGCCGGGCCGGTTGAGACCGCCGGTGCCGTCCCGGTCCACCTCGCAGGGCTGCCAGCCGTCCTCGGTCCACGCCTCCCACAGCAGCGGCGGCTGGCGCGGGTCCACCCCGACGCCGTCGACGCGGCTGTCGAGCTCCAGGGCGAGCGCGCAGTGCGGAGCGGCGGCGCTCAGCCCGATGAGCATGCAGTCGCCGGGGTTCGGCGCCTCGGCGAAGCACAGCACGTCCTTGCCCTCCGCGAGGTCCGTCGTGCGGTCCGCGACGGGCTGCCCGCGGTGCTGCACCACCAGGTGGGACAAAGAGCACGGCACGACGGCCAGGTCGTGCTCGGTGGCGAAGACGACGGCCTCCTCCCGCTCGGTGCGCAGCGTGGCGACCTCGGCCCCGGCCGGGACCAGGATCACGTCCTCCTGGGGCGCGGACAGCCAGAACGTGACGTCCGTGCGCGCCGCGGACGGCGGGAAGAGGGTGATGCCCACCAGGTCGAGGAAGGCGAGGTGGTTCTTGTCCGGGACGCGGTTGAGCCGGTAGACGATCTGGTCCGCCATGTGCGCGACCGTCTCGACGAGCGTGACGCCGGGGTCGGAGACGTTGTGGTCGGTCCACTCCGGGGCGCGCTGCTGGATGTAGCGCTTGGCGTCGTCGACGAACTGCTGGAAACGCCGGTCGTCGAGGTTGGGGGAGGGCAGGGACATCAGCGGTCGCTTTCCAAGGAGCCCGGCGCGCCCGGCTCGTCGTGGGAGGGGATGACGTAGAAGGGGAAGACGAGGCTGCGCGGGTTGTTGGTCCCGCGGACGGAGTACCGGACGTCGATGAACAGGACGCTCTGGTCGGTGCCGGTGGAGACCTCCACGTCGTGGACCTCGATCCGGGGTTCCCAGCGGTCCAGGCTCACGTACACCTCGTGCTGGATGCGTCCCGCCGTCTGCTCGTTCACCGGGGCGAAGACGAGGTCGTGGATGGCGCAGCCGAACTCCGGGCGCATCGGCCGCTCGCCCGGGGAAGTGGCCAGCACGAGCCGGATCGCCTCCTCGATCTCGCGCTCGCCGCTGACCAGCGCGATGCCCCCGGTGGGGGCGGGGGGGGGGGGGACGGGGCCGCCGGGGCCCCCGCACAGGTCTGGCACGAAGAGGCCCCCGCCCACCACGGCA
>NZ_JBHYVA010000450.1:0-3688 GCF_042750055.1 Streptomyces sp. NPDC059456 | reverse complement strand
AACCCCCCCCACCCCCCCACCCCAGCTCGCATGGGGTCGGGTGGGCTCGGTTTTGTTTATAAGAGACAGAGGCCCCCGGTGGGCCCGAGGCGCAGCGGCAACGCCCAGCCGGAGCCCACGAACTGTTCGGCCATCAGGAGGCCACCTGCCTTCCGGTCATCCGAAGGGGTACTTGATGGTGTTGACGAAGAACGCCCCCATGAGGTCCACCCTGAGGGCGCGGACGCCGACGTTGGCGATGGAGTTGACCTGGACCGTGCCCCCGGAGGTGATCATCGTGGCGCCCAGGGACTTGAGGCTGAGGGCGCCCATCGCATCGACGTTGACGGCGCCGGCGAGCGACGTGAGGTTGACGATGCCGCGGCCCTGGATGTCGAGGAGGCCGCCGCTCTTGATGGTGAGCCGGCGGCGGGCGCTGAGCGTCAGGTCGGTTCCCGCGTCGATGGACACCGAGCGGCCGCCCTTGATGGTCACCGACCCCTTGCTGTCGACGGTGATCTCCGTCCCGGTGCGGTCGAGATCGATGGTCAGCCGGTCGTCACCGCTGGCGATGCGCACGCCCTGCTTCCGCCTGCCGGTCCGCTGGCTGAGCAGGTCGACGCGGTTGCCCTGCCGGTCGGACAGGGTGTGCCGGGCGGCCTTCCGCTTCAGCCCGTCGTGCAGGGGCACGTCGTCGACCCGGGTGGGCAGGTCCCGGCCGTTGTAGAGCCCGCCGATCACGAACGGGTGGTCCAGCGCACCCCGGTCGAAGGCGACCAGCACCTCGTCGCCGACGTCCATCGGGAAGACGCCGCCGCCGCCCACGCCGCCGGACTGCACGCTGCGGGCCCAGTCGCTCACGTACGTGTCGTCCAGCCACGGGAACTGGAGCTTGACCCGTCCCTGCTTCAGCGGGTCCTGCACGTCGGTGACGATGGCGTTCGCGACGCCGGGCAGCCGGGTGGCTCCTGCGGCGTTCCCGCCGCCGCCCCCGCCCGACGCCAGCCCGTACAGGGAGCGCCACTGCCGCCCGCTCACCGTGATCCACGACTCGTAGTGCTTGCCGTCGCCGAAGACGTGCCGTACGGAGGTGACGGTGTACTTGCCCTCGAAGGGCTTGCCCACGTCGCCGAGGGCCACGGGCACGCCCGGCCGGAGCTCGGGATTGCCGTACACCGCGACCTCCAGCTCCGCGAACGACGAGGTGACGTCGGCGGCCAGCGCCTTGGCGGCCTGCTGGACCTCGTCCTGCCGGTCGTACGGGGTGGCGGTCTCCACGAGCTGCGCCGGCGCGAACTTCCCGGCCGCCTGGCCCGGAGTGAGGCCGATGGAGATGCCCGGGTCGGTCGCGGCCGGGGCCGTCTCGACGATCTTCTTCTTGGTGGTCACGTTCCAGCCGCGCGATTCGACCGTGCCGACCTGGTCCGCGGCGGTGACCGCCGCCCGCAGCCGCAGGATGTCGTGGCCGGCCTGGAGGACGAACGGGCTCTTGTCGCCGTCGGTGCGCGGGGACGGCGCACCGGCCGACGGCGTCGGCGTCACGAACCGGAACTTCCCCCTCGCGTCCAGGGACATCACCATGTTGTTCTCGTCGGCGAGCCGGGAGAGGAAGTCCCAGTCGGTGACGTTGGACTGGCTGATGAACCCGTACGCGCCCTTCGTCGACTGGATCCGGCCGATCGGTACGCCGTCCAGGGCGGCGAGCTTGCGGGCGATGTCGGAAGCCTTCTGGTTGCGGTAGGCGGCGACGCGGCGCCGGCGCATCATCCGGTGCCCGAGGTCGTAGCCGCGGATCACGGTGAAGCTTCCGGTGCCGTCGTAGTCGGCCTCCAGCGCGGTGACCTCGCCGGTCAGCAGCGGCTTGCCGCCCCCCTGGCCGTCGGAGATCGGCGTGAGCACCACCCTCGTGCCGAAGGTGACGCCGAGCTTGCCGAGGACCAGCCGGTACGGGTCGCGGAAGGTGAGCCGGAACGCGGCGGGCACCCCGACGCCCTGGTCGACCCACCCCTCGACGAGCAGCGGGGCGATGTCGTCGGGGAGCTTCGCGCCGCCGATCCGCACCTGCATGATGCTGGAGAACGCGGGCTGCACCATCAGCGCGACACCTCCTCCGGCGCGGGGAGCACCAGTTCGGTGCCCGCCGTCAGCCGGGACGGGTCGTCGATGCCGTTGAGCTCGGCGATCGCCCGCCACACGGTCGCCGTGCCGTACTCCCGCCACGCCAGCGACTGCAGCGAGTCCCCGGCCACCACCCGGTGCACGCGCTGGGCGGTGAGCGCACCGGACGTCGGGTTCTGGTTCTTGGTCTTCCCGGGGATCTCCACCAGGTGCACCTGACAGGTCGCGCGGATCGGCACGCCCGTGGTGCCGAAGAGGCTGTACGACGCCTCGACGGAGCTCACGTACGCGACGAAGCGGGCCGTGGAGAACGACCCCCACTCGAACACCACCCACGGCGGCGACGGCTGGTCCGCGGCGATGCTCTTCGCCGTCACCTCACAGCAGCCCAGCAGCGATTCGACCTTCTTCAGCACCGTGTTGCCGGTCGGCGCGGCCGACGAGTCCAGGAAGATCTCCAGGGTCATCTCGCGCGGCTCGGCGCCCATGAACTCCGGCTTGGAACCGTCGCGCACGGCCATCGTCGGCGTGGCCTTCCACTGCGCGCGCTGACTCAGCGACAACTGCGCCGGATTGAACTCGAAGCCGAACGTCCGCATCAGCGCCCCGGGCGTCGTGCTCGTCCCGACCGGGGGCTCGTGGATCGCCAGCGTCGCCCGCACCAGGCTCTTGCCGGCGCCCCTGCTGTTCGTGGCCATGGGTGTGCCTCTTTCCTCTCGCTCCGCTCCGCCGCGCCGTCAGTCCGTGAACCCGTGGTGGGCGATCTCCAGGACCTCCGTCGCCACGCCCGGGCTCGCGGGGTCGAGGGTGGGGCCCTGCCAGCTCACCGGCAGGACGTCGATGAGCCCCCAGCGGGCCACCAGCGACCCGTCGGCACGCAGCGCCGCGATCTGCGCGGTGGGCCGCTTGATGCCCGTCTGGACCGACGAGATCCACTTCGCGACCTTCGCGGTGTCCGGCGTGAGCGGCCGGGTGAGCCGGATGGTGGAGAAGGTGACGCGGGTGGGCAGGTGCCACACGAAGCCGTTGTTGCCGCCCTCCTGCCGGTGCTCGACCTCCACCTGGGACGACAGGCCTTCGCAGCCGTTGAAGTAGCCGAGGCTCTCGCCGTCGATGGTGAGGGTGAACCAGATGGTGGACCCGGGGTCCTGGCGGGGCATCCGAGGTGGGCCTTTCTGTCGTTCTGCGGTGGTGGCGCGCGAGGTGAGCGGGACTGCGTCAGGCGCGCGGATCGCGCAGTCTGCCGATCCGTTCGCGGTCCATGCGCAGTTCGGTGCGGACGAGGCGGGTGACCCGGCCGATGATCCGGTGCACCAGTTCGTCCAGCTGGAAGTCGGTCAGGTCGCGCGGATCGAAAGCTCCGGGGGGAACCGCGGTGTACGCGGGCGGCGGCTCCCCGGCGGAGACCGCCGTCCCGGGAGCCGGGTGGCCGCCCGGCGGCTCGTAGGGCGGCGGCGGTTCGGCCGGCGGAGCCTGCGTCGGCGACGGCCGGAGGTGCTCCGGCGGCTGGGCCACACCGGCCGACGCGGCGGCGGCGAGCGCGCCGAGGGTCCGGCCGGAGCCGGAGCCGGAGCCGGAGCCGGAGCCGAAG
>NZ_JBHYVA010000449.1:0-7154 GCF_042750055.1 Streptomyces sp. NPDC059456 | reverse complement strand
ATACGCGACAGCCCCCTCGTCTCCGAAGCCGTCACGGACGCGGCCCGGCACGCGCCGGGCACTCACATCCGCGTGGTGATCGACGTCGAGGCGGGCGCCGGCAGGCTGCCGTGCGCCCTGCGCGACGAAGCCCCCCTTCCGCCTGGACGCCCGCCCGCCTCCCGCCCGAGTCCCCTCAGCGCAGGACGGGCTCCCCCGTACGCACGCCGCCCACCGCCCGCATGGTGCGCTCGACCGTCTCCCGCTGCTCGCCGACCGGCGCCGCGTAGCCGATCGCGCCGCGCGCGGCGTCCTCGCCGAGCGTGCGGGTGATCACCCAGGCGGCGAGGTACTGCGAGGCCAGGCAGCCGCCCGCGGTGGCGATGTTGCCCTCGGCATGGAACGGGGCGTCCAGGACGGTGACGCCGCAAGCCTCGACGTACGGCCGGCTCGTCAGGTCCGCGCACGCCGGCATGCCGGCGAGCAGCCCGAGCCGGGCGAGGACCAGCGCCCCGGAGCACTGCGAACCGATCAGCTGACGCGCCGGGTCCAGGGGCAGCCGGGAGAGCAGTCGGTCGTCGGCGACCACGTCGCGCGTCTTCACACCGCTGCCGATCAGCACGACGTCGGCTTCGGGGATGAACTCCATCGGGCGCTGGCCGGTCACCTCCACGCCGTTCATCGAGGTGACCACGGGTGTCGGTGTGGTGATGAAGGCTTCGAGCCCGTCCTTGCGACACCGGTTGACCAGCGCCGAGGCGATGAAGCTGTCGAGCTCGTTGAACCCGTCGAAGGTGACCACGGCTACCTGCATCAAAACTCCCTGCCCATGACGTGCGGATGGCATGCGGTGGCATGCGGACGGCCAGCCTGTCAGGCGGGGCGGGTCCGGGCACGGGCCAATCCGCGACCTCTGGCATCGGGCGCCCCTGAGTACGGGTCGGAATCGCACCTCAACCCATCTGTTTTGATGCATCACTCTTGATGCATCAAAACGGATGGGTTAATTTCGTGCCGTGGCCTCCGGAGGATGCCGGGGCACGGACGAAGGGACGGAGGGGCGGGACATGCGCAAGTGGGCCGGCAATCCCTGGGCGGTACTGGTGACCGTGTCACTGGGGTTCTTCATGACACTGCTGGATCTGACCATCGTGAACATCGCCGTCCCGGCGATGATCGACGCCCTGGGGGCCACGCTGGACCAGACCCTGTGGGTGGTCAGCGGGTACGCCCTGGTGCTCGCCGTACTGCTGATCACCGCGGGACGGCTCGGGGACCTGTGGGGGCCGCGCCGGCTCTTCGCCGCCGGCGTGGTGGTGTTCACGCTCGCCAGCGTGGCGTGCGGGCTCGCGCCGGGTGCCGGACCGCTGATCGCGGCCCGCGGGCTGCAGGGCCTGGGTGCGGCGCTGCTGGCGCCCCAGACGATGGCGCTGATCGTCTCGGTCTTCCCCGCGCAGCGGCGCGGCACCGCCATGGGCATCTGGGGGATGGTCGCCGGACTAGCCACGCTGTCGGGACCCACCCTGGGCGGCGTCCTCGTGTCGACCGTCGGCTGGCGGTGGATCTTCCTGGTGAACGTGCCGATCGGCGTGGCCGCGCTGGTGCTGACGTACCTGGTGGTGCCCGACGTGCGCAGCGGGCGCGGCAGCCGCAGGTTCGACCTGGTGGGGGTGCTGCTCGCGACCGGCGCGCTGTTCTGCCTGGCGTTCGGCCTCCAGGAGGGCGAGCGGTACGACTGGGGCGTGGGGGTCCGGGCACTGCTGACGGCCGGTGTCGCGCTGGTCGCGGGGTTCCTCGTACACCAGCGCGGACGGCAGGACCGTGAGCCGCTGGTGCCGTTCGCACTGTTCCGGGACCGGAACTTCACCGTGCTGACCGTGCTCGTGGGGCTGGTGTCGATGGCGATGATCGCACTGGTGCTGCCGTTCAACCTGTACCTGCAGTCCGTACTGCACATGAGCGCGCTGAAGGCCGGTCTGGTGCTCGCGCCGTCGTCGCTCGTGTCGATGGTCACCGGCCCCTTCGCGGGGCGGCTGTCGGACCGGATCGGCGGCAAGTACCTGCTGGTCGCCGGGCTTTCACTGTATGCGGCGGGGATGGTCGCGATCGTGCTGACCGCGGGCCCCGCGACGCCCTGGTACCTGTTCGTCCCGGCGACGGCGGTGACCGGCCTGGGCGTCGGGTGCGTGGTGGCGCCGATGTCCACGGAGGCGATGCGCAACGTGGAGCCGCGGCTGGCCGGGGCGGCCTCGGGCGTGAACAACACGGTCCGTCAGATCGGGTCGGTCATCGGGGCGGCCTCGGTCGGGGCGCTGCTCCAGGGACGGCTGGCGGTGGAGCTCGCCTCGGGCACGGCGTACGCGGGCGCCTTCGTCGCCGCCCTGCACGTGACGGCGGTGCTGCCGGTCGCCGCGCTGGGGGTCGGGGTGCTGCTGTGCCTGCTGGTACGCAACCACACGAAGCGGGGGCCGGCGCCGGTGCGCGGTACGGCGACGCCGGCGGCCTCCGGCGTCTAGTGCGCGACGGAGGGACCCGCGTCCAAGGCGTCGGACGTGCCCGAGGCGTCGGAGGCGTCCGAGGCGTCCACGGTCAGGCGGGCCAGCATCTCGGGCGAGAGGCGCCGCGCGAGCGCCTCCAAGAGGGCGACGACCTCGGCCAGTTCGGCGGGGTCGTTCGTGCCGAGCGCAGTCGACAGGGCGCCGTCGATCGGGGCGGCGGCCACCTCCGCCCGCCGGTCGGAGAGCTCGGGGTTCTGCCGGACGAGGGTGCGCCGCCGGTCGCGCGGGTCGGTGGCGGTGACCACGGAGCCGGTCTCGCGCAGCCGGGCCACGCAGGCGGACACCGCGCTCTGCGGCAGGCCGGAACGGACGGCGATCTCGCCGACGGTGGTGTCGGGGTGGGCGTACACGTCGAGCATCACGACCAGGACCGACCGCGTGCTCGTCGCGCGCTTGCCGACGCCACCGGTCGGGATGGCCTCTTCGCCGATCTTCATCAGCGTCCGGCCCAGCAGGAAGAGCTGAACTCCGTTCATGCGCCCGACCGTACATCACGATGGATGCATCCGATCTGATGCGATCCCCCCTCCCCCGAGACCCGGCCCGTCCGGGAAACCCGGCCGGGAAACCCTGGGCGGGGCCCTCCGGAAACCCTTGGCGGGGCCGGGTGAGCGGCGGGTACGGTTCCTGTCCATGGCCGGTACGAAGATGCACGCAGACGAGGTGGACATCGACGGGTCGCTCGTCGAGCGGCTGGTCGCGGCGCAGTTCCCGCAGTGGGCGGGGCTGCCCGTACGGAAGGTGCGCTCGGCCGGTACGGACCACGCGATGTACCGGCTCGGCGAGGACATGTCCGTACGGCTGCCGCGGATGCCCGGCGCCGCCGACCAGGTCGACCTCGAACAGCGGTGGCTCCCCCACCTCGCCCCGCACCTGCCGCTGGCCGTGCCGGTGCCACTGGGGCGGGGAGTCCCGGGCGAGGGCTACCCCTTCGCCTGGTCGGTGTACCGGTGGCTCGACGGGGCGAACCTGTTCGACGAGCCCGTCACCGCACTGCACGACGCCGCGGCGGGGCTGGGCCGCTTCGTCGCCGCACTGCGCGGCATCGATGCCGCCGGCGCGCCGCGGTCGTTCCGGGGCGGGCCGGTCGGGACGGCCGACGCCGGGGTCCGCGCCGCGATCCGGGACCTGGGCGCGGACGGCACCCACGACGCAGGCGCCGCGACCGCGGCGTGGGAGGCGGCGCTGGGGGCACCGCAGTGGGACGGCCCGCCCGTCTGGCTGCACGGCGACCTCCTGCCCGGGAACCTGCTGGCCCGGCAGGGCCGCCTGAGCGCCGTCATCGACTTCGGCGGCGTGGGCGTCGGCGACCCCGCCTGCGACACGATGGCGGCCTGGACCCTGCTGTCCGCCGGCACCCGCGAGGTGTTCCGCGAGGCGGCGGGCGTGGACGACGCCACCTGGGCGCGGGGCCGCGGCTGGGCCCTGCGCTTCGGCCTCACGGCCGAGCACTACTACCGCGGCGGCCGCAACCCGGTCCTGGCCCGGGTCGGTCACCGCGCGGCGGCCGAGGCCATCGCCGACCACCACGCGTCCTGACGCCGGGTCCGGCCCCGGCCCGCCCTCAGGCGGCGGCCGGGGGCCGGGGACGGCCGGGGACCCGGCCGCGGGTGCGGCCGCGGGTGCGGCCGCGGGTGCGGCCGCGGGTGCGGCCGCCGCGGCAGGTCATGCGCCGAAGTCCGCGAGGCCGAGGGCGCGGAGGCGGTCCTGGTCGACGATGACGTCGATCGCGGCGATCCTTCCGGACGTGACCGTGAAGGCCATGAGGGACAGGGGGCCGTCGGGGGACACGACCACGACTCCGGCCGCGCCGTTGATGAGCGCCGGCCGGACGAACGGGGCCAGGCTGCTGTACATGACGGCCTGGGAGGCCACCGTCTCGGCGCCCCGCAGGACGACCGACTGGCGGGCGCTGCCGGCGAATCCGTCGGAACGCAGGATGACATCGGGGTCGAGCACGGCGACGAGGGCTTCGAAGCGGCCGTCGCGGGAGGCCTCGAAGAAGGCGTCGACGACCTTGCGCTGGAGGGTGAGATCGGGGTCGGGGACCGGGGCCTGGCCCTGGACCCGGCGGCGGGCGCGGCTCGCGAGCTGGCGGGTGGCGGCCGGGGTCTTGTCGATCATCGGGGCGATCTCGTCGAAGGGCACGGCGAACATGTCGTGCAGGACGAACGCGAGCCGCTCGGCGGGCTGGAGGGATTCCAGGACCACCAGCAGGGCCAGGCCGACGGAGTCGGCCAGCATCACCTCGTGCTCGGGGTCGATCACCTCGCCGCGCGAGACGACCGGGTCGGGCATGCGCGTCTCCAGCGGCTCCTCGCGGCGGATCTCGCGCGAGCGCAGCATGTTGAGGCAGATGCGGGCGACGACGGTGGTCAGCCAGCCGGCCAGGTTCTCGATCTCGTCGGCGTCGGTGCGCTCCAGGCGCAGCCAGGTTTCCTGGACGGCGTCCTCGGCCTCGCTGAACGAGCCGAGCATCCGGTAGGCGACCGCACGCAGGCGGGGCCGCTCCGCTTCGAAGCGGTCCATCGGCCGAGAACGTACGTCCACCGTCATGTTCCTTTCGTACGGCACCGGTTCGCCGACACGATTGTCGTACAAGTGTGCCGCTCAGGCCGCACCCACCCCTGCCGCCGCGACCACCACCGGCCGGACCCGGGTCAGCATCAGGTCCAGGAACCGCTCCGGGTGGCGGAACGACGCGAAGTGGCTCGCGTCCTCGATCAGCGCGAACCCCTTGACCGGGGCCTCGACCTCGTCGAAGAACGCCCGGGCGCGCCCGGCCGGGGTGATGACGTCCCGGTCGCCCTGGAAGACGAAGAACGGCAGCTCGAAGCGGGTGCCGTCGGCCCGGTCGTCGAACGCGGCCAGGGCGGGGGTGAACTGCGCGGAGAACTTCATGCCGGCGAAGTACTGCCCCAGCTCGCGCAGCGAGTGCAGCGGGGAGAACCACAGCGAGCCCAGCACGACCTTCTTGAGGGTGTCCAGCGTCAGCGGGTCGGAGGCCACGGTCAGCTTGTCGTACGCGGCCCGCTGGTCCGCGGTCAGGCCGTGCGGGTCGCGGCCCATCTCCTCGACGGCGGCGGCGTCCTTGGTCCTGCCGGCCGCGCGCAGCCGGGCCAGCAGCGCCTCGTGGACGGAGGTGTCGCGGCCGGCGTCCAGGACGTTCTGGTCGGTGCCCACGTAGGCGGAGTACAGCTCGGGGTGGCTGCGGGCCAGCCGCAGGCCGAAGACGCTGCCGAGCGAGCTCGCCACCAGGACGACCCGGTCGACGCCGAGCCGCTCGCGCGCATGGCGGGTGACGTCGAGGGCGTCCTCGTACAGCCGGCCGAAGCTCAGCTCGCCCTGGCCCTGTGGTCCGGAGCGGCCGAAGGTCTTGCCGGCGCCGCGCATGTCCCAGCGCACGATCGTGAAGTGCTCCTCCCACGACCGGGTGCGCGCGGCGAAGATCGAGTGGGAGGCGCCGGGGCCGCCGTGGATCTCGACCACCACCGGGTTGGCCCTGTCCTCGCCGCGGATCGAGATCCACTGCTCGATGCCGCCGATCCGGACGAACCCCTGCTCGTCGATGCCGTTCGGGGCGTCGATGCGCAGCAGCCGGGCGTTGCCGGCGCGACGCAGGGCGCGGTGTCCCAGCAGACCCGTGACGGGCGTGGCGAGGAGGGCGGCGGACGAGGCGAGGACGGTGGCGAGCATGAGGAACCCCCAGAAACTGTGTATGTGATAAACGATTCTGTTTATGTTATAGACAGTTCTAGGGCGTGCCGTCAACCGGTCGGGCGCGCGGTGAGGTGAGGAGCGGGGCCGCATGGCCAGGAACAGGGACGAGAAGCGCGATCCGGCGGTCAGCCTGGCGCTGCTGTGGGGCGAACAGGAGCAGCCCCGGCGCGGCCCGAAGCCCTCGCTCAGCGTGGAGCGCATCGTGGACGGCGCGCTCGCCGTCGCCGACGGGGAGGGGCTGGACGCGCTGTCCATGCAGAGCGTCGCCGCACGCCTGGGCGTGACCACCATGGCGCTGTACCGCTACGTCCCCGGCAAGGCGGAGCTGCTGGACCTGATGGTGGACGCCGCCTTCGGCCCGGCTCCCGACACCGCCGCCGTGCCGGGGGGCTGGCGGCCGCAGCTGGCGGCGTGGGCGCGTGCGTGCTGGGAGCAGTACCGGCGCCGGCCGTGGATGGTGGCCGCGACCGGAATGCGCCGGCAGCTCATGGGGCCCCGTCAGCTGGCCTGGCTCGACTCGGCGTTGGCGGCGCTGTCCGGCACGGGACTCCCGTACGCACAACAGCACGCGGCGTTCCTGCTGGTCATCGGACACGTCCGGGGGCTGGCGCAGCAACTCGTCGACGACGACGAGGAGGGCCGCCGGGAGTGGGACCGGCTCACGGCGGACGTGTGGGAGCGGCACGGCGACCGGTTCCCCGCACTCACCGCGGCCATCGCGGGCGGGGCCTTCACCCCGCGCGCGGACGATCCGCTCGACTTCGGGCTGGAGCGCATCCTCGACGGCGTCGCCGCGCTGGTCGAACGGGGGTGATCCACGGCAGGCCCGGGGCCGGGGGAACCCCGGGCGTGCAGTGGCCTCCAGGGGGCGGGGGGTGGCCCGCCGGGCGGCGTACG
>NZ_JBHYVA010000448.1:0-7155 GCF_042750055.1 Streptomyces sp. NPDC059456 | reverse complement strand
GGCCTACCGGCAGATGGCCCTGCGCTCGCGCGCCGCCGACCAGGCGGTCGGCCGGATCGCCGACAGCACCGGCATGAGCGCCGCGGCCGTCATCGTCGGCGCGACGGCCCTGCTGCTGCGCGACCTGACCGGCAGCGACCGCGTGGACCTCCACCTGACGAGCTCGCAGCGGTTCGGCCGGGACAGCCGCACCGTGGTGGCGACCCTGATGCAGGAGACGTACTTCTCGGTGGACCTCGCGGACGCCGATCTGCCGCAGGCGGTCAAACGGTCCTGGCTCGCCGCCATCACGGCCTTCCAGAACTCCGGATGCGACGCCGCCGCCATGGACCGGCTGCTCGCCGAACTCGGCGACGGCCCGGAGGCGCCGCTGCGGTTCTCGTACTGCATCAACGACCGCCGCACCCGGCCGGCGCAGGAAGGCACGCCGCGGGAGGTCCCCGCCGCGAGCCTGCTCGCCGACACGGTGCTCACCCGGCTGCCGGTCACCGAGGAGGAGCCCTTCTACCTCATCGTCGACGACGGCGCCGACCACCTCGAGTTCTCCCTGACCTGCGACGTCCGCCACGTCACCGAGTCCGGGATGGAGTCCTTCCTGCGCGGCCTGGAGAACTGCCTCGTCGCGTGGGCCGACTCCGCAGCATGAACACACCGCACCAACCGAAAGATCGCATCACCATGGACGATTCCGGCTTCAGCACGATGCTCACGCGGCTCTCCCAGAAGTCGCGCGACGAGTACTACAACCCCTACACCAAGTTCACGTGGCCGGACTCCGTGTCCGAGGACCAGTGGTGGATGAACCCGGACTACCTCACGGTCTCCGGCACCGGCCTGATCGAGGACGAGAAGGTGCTGAAGGCCCTCGCCCGGTACGAGACGGTCAACTTCTTCAGCCTCCACGTGCACGGCATCCGCGAGCTGATGATCGAGGTCGCCCGGCGCATCCACACGCCCGACTTCGCCCCGTACAACGAGTACCTGCACCACTTCATCGGCGAAGAGAACGCCCACATGTGGTTCTTCGCCGAGTTCTGCCACCGGTACACCGGCGGGATCTACCCGGAGGCGGCCTCCCCGCTGCGCCGCGAGGGGTTCGGGGACCTGTGGGACGACGTCGTCGTGTTCTCCCGGATCCTCATCTTCGAGGAGATCTTCGACTACTACAACAGCCGCATGGGCAAGGACCCGCTGATCCCGGACATCCTCCGGGAGATCCACTCGGCGCACCACCACGACGAGAGCCGGCACGTCGCCTTCGGGAAGCAGCTCGTCAAGCGCCTCTACGACCGCGCCCTGGCCGCCGATCCGAGCCGCCGGGACGAGATCGAGAAGTACATCAAGGACTACATGACGTACTCCGTGCGCAGCCTGTACAACCCGCAGATGTTCCGTGACTGCGGTGTGGACAAGCCCCTGGAGGTCCGCCGCAAGGCGCTGTCCCACCCGGTGCGCGAGGCGTTCCACGTCAAGCTGATGGCCCGCGTCGACCGGTTCTTCGTCGCCGGCGAAATCTTCCGCACCTCTTGGGGGCTCGACCATGTCAACGCGTGAGAACGGACCGGCCGAAGTGGGCGAGTCGATGGAAACCGTCATCGGGTTCCTGCGCAAGCTCAACTCCGCCGTGGACACCATCGACTGGGACCGGGACCTGATCGAGGCCCGCATCCTCGACTCCCTGGCCTTCGTGGAGTTCCTCCTGCTCATGGAGGAGCTGACCGGCGAGCCGATCGACCTCGCCAAGACGGACGTGGACCACTTCCGCACCCTCAACCGCATCAACGCACTGATCACGGAAGGGGCCGGGCATGCTCACGCCTAGTCCGGGTCTGCGCGCCCCGGTCGCCGTGACCGACGGCCTGGTCACCCTCGGCCCCGAGGCGGTGCGCCTGCGGGCCGCACTGGACGCCGTGTTCACCGGCTGGGCCGCCGCGGCCGGTGCGGCGGAGGTCATCTACCCGCCGCTGATCCCGGTCGCCGACCTGGCCCGCTTCGACTACTTCACCAACTTCCCGCACCTCGTGCTGGCGGCGGCTCCCGTCGACACGGCCGCGGTCGCCGACCTGCCCACCCACCCGGCGGCGCCCGGCACCGGCCTCGGCGGCCACCAGCTGGGCGAGGCGGGCCTCGTCCTGCCCTCGGCCGCCTGCTACAACGCCTACCTGTCCCTCGCGGGCACCGAGCTCGACGAGCCGGTCAGGCTGACCACCCTCGCCCAGTGCTTCCGGCGCGAGACGCACTACGAGGGGCTGCGCCGCCTCCACGGGTTCACCATGCGGGAGATCATCGCCGTCGGCGACGCCGAGACGGTGAAGGCCCACCTCACCACCCACAAGGACCTGGTCCTCGGGTTCGCCGCGCACCTGGGCCTCGGCCTGACCACCGAGGTCGCGACGGATCCGTTCTTCGACGCGAACGGTTCGCGGGCCGTCATGCAGCGGCTCTTCCCCACCAAGGAGGAGTTCGTCGCCGACGGCGGCCTCGCCATCGCGTCGGTCAACTACCACCGCAACTTCTTCGGCGAGCGCGCCGGCATCGCGCACGCGGGCGCCGAGGCCCACACCTCCTGTGTGGCCTTCGGCATCGAGCGGTGGCTGCACGTCCTCGAAACCCGCTTCGGCGGCGACTGGGACGCCGCCGAGGAAGCCGTACGGTCCTTCCCGGCACCGCAGGAGCCGTCGTGACGGGACTGTCGATGCCGGCCGAGTGGGAGCCCCACGAAGCCTGCATGCTCGCCTGGCCCCCGTACGCATCGCTGTGGGGCGAGAGCTTCGCCTCCGTCGAGCGGGAGTACGCGGAAATCGTCCGGGCCATCGCCGCGTTCGAGCCGGTGACCCTGCTGGTCCTGCCCGGGCAGGCCGAGCGGGTCCGGGCGCTGTGCGGGGTCTGGGTCGACACCGTGGAGATCCCGATGGACGACGCCTGGCTGCGGGCCACCGGCCCGATCGTCGTCCACGGCCCGCGCGGGCGGGTCGGCGTGGACTTCCGGTACAACTCCTTCGGCGAGCGGTTCCACCCGTACAGGCACGACGACAGGATCACCGAACGCCTGCTGCCACACCTGGGCATCGGGCGCCGCGCGACGATGACGGTCCTCGAAGGCGGGGCGATCAGCGTGGACGGCGAGGGCACCCTGATCGCGACCGAGCAGTGCGTGCTGAACGCCAACCGCAACCCGCGGCTCGGCCGCGCCGACATCGAGGCGGAGTTCGAGGCCCTGCTCGGCGCCACCAAGGTGATCTGGCTTCCCTACGGCCACCTCGCCGGCGACACCGACGGGCACGTGGACCACGTCTGCCAGTTCATCGGGCCCGGCCGGGTGCTGGTGGAGGCGTGCGGCGATCCCGCCCGCCCGGACCACGCCCGGCTGAAGGCCAACCGCGCGGTCCTCGAAGCCTCCACCGACGCGGCCGGCCGGAAGCTGGAGATCCTCGAACTCCCGCCGCAGCAAGAGGTCCGTGTGCACGGCCAGGACACGGTCGTGAACTACATGAACTTCTACATCGCCAACGGCGGGGTGATCATGCCGCTCGCCGGCACGAGCACCGACGCCGAGGCGCTGGCGGCGGCACGGGCGGCCTTCCCCGACCGCGAGGTCGTGGGCGTCGAGGCCCGCACCCTGGCCACCGGCGACGCCGGTGTCCACTGCATCACCCAGCAGCTCCCGGCGCCCCGCACGCCCTGACGCCACGGACGCCCCGGCACCCCGGCCCCCTCGCGGGGCCGGGGTCAGCCGTCGGTGGCGAGGAGCGGTGCGGCGGAGCGGCGCGGCGCCCCGGTCCTGATCGTCAGCGCGGCGATCAGGACCGCGAGGAGCACGGCCCCGGCCGCCCACCAGAGGGTGACGGCGGTGTGGCCGGCCAGGAGGGCCGCGCCGAACGCCGTGCCCACCTCCTGCGCGGTGGTCACGGCTCCCGCGGCCCCGCCCGAGTGTTCGGCGCCGCCTCCCCCGGTCGCGGTGGCGAGGATCGGAACGAGGGCGATCCCGGTGCCGAGGCCGGCGAGGAGCATGCCGGGCAGGGCCCCGGTCGCGTACGAGCCGCCTTCGAGGCCGGTCAGGAGCAGCAGGCCTACGGCGGTGAGCGCCAGGCCCGCCATGGTCAGGAGGCGGGGCGCGGCACGGCGCAGCAGGCGGGCGGAGACCGGCGTGGAGCCGATCACGGTCGCGCCGGCCATGGGCAGCATGGCCAGTCCGGCCGTTTGCGGGGAGTATCCGCAGTCGGCCTGGAGGTAGACGGACAGCACCAGGTACAGGGCGAAGGTGGCGGCGGCCACCAGGAAGAGGCTCAGCAGGCTGCCGAGGCGGCTGGGGTCCCTGAAGACGTACGACGGCACCATCGGGTCGGCGCTCGCGATCTGCCACGCCACGAAGCCCACGAGCAGCAGGACGCCGCCGCCGAGCAGGACCAGGGTCAGGGGGGCGGTCCAGCCGCGTGACGGGGCCGAGCCGAGGCCGTACGTCAGGGCGGCGACTGTGCCGGAGCCGAGCAGCACGCCGAGCGGGTCGAACCGGCCGCGGGTGCGGGCCGGGCGGCCGTCGAGCAGGGTGAACGCGCCGATCAGGGCGATCACGGCGAGGGGGACGACGGCGTACAGGGACACCCGCCAGGCCAGGGTGCCGAGCAGCCATCCGCTCACGGCCAGGGCGAAGGCCGTGCCGCCGCCGGCGACCGCGGCGTAGACCCCGAAGGCCCGGCCGCGTTCCTTCGGGTCGGTGAAGCCGTCGGCCACCAGGGCCAGCGCCGCCGGTGTCAGCAGGGCGCCGAAGACGCCCTGGAGGACGCGGGCGGTGATGAGCGTGCCGGAGTCGCCGGCGGATCCGGCGAGAGCGGCGGCGGCTGCGCACCCGAACAGGCCGATGATCACGGTCTGTTTGCGTCCCACGAGGTCGGCGATGTGCCCGCCGATCAGCAGCACGGCGCCGAAGGCGATGTAGTAGGCGTTGAGCATGGGGCCGAGCGACCCATCGGACAGGTGCAGGTCCATCCGGACGGACGGGATCGCCAAGGTGAAGTCCACCGCCTGCAACAGCACCAGCAGCTGCGCCAGGGCGATCACCGCCAGGCCCCACCAGCGCCTCGGGTGCGGGGTCGGCGGTCCGGCGGCCGGGCCCGGGGTCGCGGACCCGGCTCCGGGGAGCGGACCCGGGGGCGGGCCGAAGCCCCGTACGGGATCGAAGGGTGCGGGGGCCGTCGGGGCGTACGCGGGCGGGAGCGGCACCGGCCGCTCCTGCGCCGTGGCCCCTTCCCGCTCCTCGGCCTGCGCCTGCGGGGCGGCCTCCGGCGGGGCGGGCTGCGGGGGTGCCTGGGCGGGGGCCGGCGGTGCGTAGTCCAGCAACTGGGCCGCATGACGTCCGAGTTGGGCCAGGACCGCGCCCGGCAGCCATTCCTCGGCCTGGTCCGGCGAGGTGCGCTCGGCCACTTCCCCGGGGGTGGGCCGCCGGGCCGGGTCCTTGTGCAGGCAGTCGCGTACGAGACCGGCCAGCGCGTCCGGTACGCCGGTCAGGTCCGCCTCGTCCTCGGCGACCCGGAAGAGGTGGGCGTTCAGGCCGGTGTCCGTGGCGCCGAACAGCAGCCGCCCGGTGGCGGCGTACACGAGGACGGCGCCCAGGCAGAACACGTCGCTGGCCGGGGTGAGTTCGAGGCCGCGGACCTGTTCCGGGGACATGAACCCGGGGGAACCGATCAGCATGCCGGTGCGGGTGTGCAGGCTGTGCTCCTCGGCCAGGCTGTCCATCGCCCGCGCGATGCCGAAGTCGATGACGCGGGGGCCGTCGACGGTGACGAGGACGTTGGACGGCTTGAGGTCGCGGTGGATCAGGCCCGCCTCGTGCACGGCCCGCAGGGCGAGGGCGAGGCGGTTGGCGAGGGTGTGCACGGAGTACTCGGGCAGCGGCCCGAACTGCTTGGCGACGACGGCGTGCAGGTCGGGCCCCGGGATGTACTGGGTCGCCACCCACGGGACGGCCGCCTCGGGGTCGGCGTCGAGCACGGCCGCCGTACAGCTCCCGCCCACCCTCCGCGCGGCGGCCACTTCGCGGGCGAAGCGCCTGCGGAATTCGGGATGGCCCGCGTACTCGGCCTGCACGACCTTCACGGCGACGGTGCGGCCGCCCTCGGAGCGGCCCAGGTAGACCAGGCCCATCCCGCCCTCACCCAGCCTGGCGATCAGTCGGTACGGTCCGATGCGGCGCGGGTCTTCGGAGATCAGCTGGTCCACGGGGGCAGGATAGGCCAACCGTCCAACGGCCGGGGAGGCATCGGCCGAACCGTTCGGCGACGGGAAGGCGGTGGACGTCGCACGCCGGGCAGGGCCGGGACCACGCGGTGATAATGGTGGGGCGCGCGCCGCGGCGGCACGGGCCTCCCACCGGCACGCGCGGCGCACGGCGCAGAGGTGGTGACCGACGCATGACCACAGGTCCCGGGGACAGCCGCTACGGCGAGACGGTGTTCCGGCCCGAGCAGGCCGGCGAGGACGACCGCATCGACCTCGGAGCACTCGCGTACGACGACATGACGATGGACCGGCTGCGGGCCCTGGGAGCGGGGCCGGGCTGGAACTGCCTCGACGTCGGGGCCGGTACCGGGACCGTCGCCCGCCGGCTGATCGAGGAGGCCGGGGTGGCGAACGTGCTGGCCGTCGACCGCGACACGCGCTTCCTCGACGCCCGCCCGCTGCCGGGGCTCGACGTCCTGGAGGCGGACGTCAGCGCTGCGGGGTTCGATCCCGGCCGCCGGTTCCAGCTGGTCCACGCCCGGTTCGTCCTGATGCACCTGCGCTCGTGGCGCAGCCTGATCAGCGGGCTCGGCGGCCTGCTGGCCGAGGACGGGGTGCTGGTGCTGAGCGATGCCATCGACCTGACCACCGGCACGGCGGCGCCCGGCCCGTACACCCGGGTGATGCGGGCCATGTGGCAGGGGCTGCGGGACACCATCGGCACGGACATCTCGTGGGTGGCGGACTATCCACGGCACCTGCGGGAGGCGGGGCTGGGGTCGGTGGGGGCCGAGGTGCGGGTGCCTCCCCTGCTCCCGGGCAGCCCCATCAGCCGTTTCTGGGCCCGGACGTGGGACCGGGCCACGGCGTCGAACCGGGGCCCGGGGGGGGGTGACCCAGCCCCCCGCCAACCGCCCAAACGCCAAAAAGGCACAC
>NZ_JBHYVA010000447.1:0-7157 GCF_042750055.1 Streptomyces sp. NPDC059456 | reverse complement strand
GGTTGGGGCCCCGCCCGGTGGGGGGGGTGGGCGCGGTGTTGCGGTTTTACCCCAACCCGTTTTGGGGGGGGGGCGGGGGGCCCCCCCCCCCCGGGGGGCCCCCCCACAGCCGCGTCCGCACCCGTACCGTTCTTTTCCGGTCGATCCGGGTTTTGCGGGTAAGGGCGATAGGCGGGGCGGTTGTCGTGACGCAGTCGGGAACAGATTGCCTCCAAATGATCGGCAACCGCCCCGCTTGTCTTCGTATCCGAAAAGGGTCGATCCCGAATAACATGGCACGCAGCTTGCAGGGCAATCGGGTTGTCGAATTCATTCGGTCCGTTGACTGTACCGGCGGGTCATCCACCGGGGCGGGACCGGGGCGGCCCCCTTCGGGTGAGCCGCTGCCCACGTGGGGAGGCGGGGAAGCCTCGGAGGGCGGGGGATCTCCGGCAGACGAACAGCCGAGCCTTACCTACGGACCGGTCAAGAAGCCCGCCGCGGTGCGGCAGGCCTACTCGCGTGCACGCGCGCGGCTGATCAACGCTCTCGGGCTGGCGAAGGAGGCGGCGATCAATGAGTGACCACTACCAGGACGTCGAAACAGACACCCGTGCCGCGGTCGAGGCCGCCCTCGAGGCCCTGCTCTCCGGGCACCAAGCCGGCCTTCACTCCGCACTCTCATCCGCCCTGGACACACGAGCAGGTTTCGAGCAGCTTGGCCGCAAGCCGAGCGCCAGCTGGGCCTTGCCAGATGACACCAAGGCAGCAGCCAACGTGTTCCGACGGGTGGACCGCTGCGTGGGTACGTGGATCGTGCAGAAGGACGCGAGGCGTGCCCGCTCGTACGGGGAGGCTGACCGCTTCCGGGTCAGCGCGCGCAGCACGGCCTGGTCCCCGGTGTCGCGGGGGTACATGCGCACCACCGCCCCGCGACCCCAACCCAACCGACTCCAGCGGCATCGAGCACAACCCGTGCGCAACACACCTGCACATTGACCACCGCTGAGCTGGACGCACAGCGCCCACCGACGCCCTTCACCACGAACAGCCACCCTCGCCCCCGGCCACTGCGGCCGGGGGCTTCGTGCTTCCCGGAGGAGACCGCGTGCCCACCCATGACGCCCTGCCCCGCTTCACCGCCGACCTGGACCGCCTCACCCCCGAGCAGCGCCGCCGCTTCCGCCAGACCGTGTCGGCCTTCGTCGACGACCTGCGCACCGGGTACTTCCGCGCCGGCCTCCGCGAAGCGCGCGGGTTCACTGAATCCTGGGGCTGGAACGGACGGAGCCCGCACGCCGACCCCTTGTTCGATGAGGGGGCATACGGGTTCCAGGTGGAAGGAAATCATGGTGATCGGCGCTGTAGACCAGGCCGCGCAGCAACTCCCGTCACGGCAGGTCGGTACGTCCCAGCCATGCCGGTTTCACCGGCACGCCATCCTCGTCGCGCTCCACCCCCACCGCTACCGACGGTGGCGGTGGCGGGGGCGGGAGCTCCCGCGTCGTGGCCGGCAGCACCTCAGCCGCGCCTGGCTCATCGCTGACCCGTTCCGCTGGTGCAGGGCGGTCGGTGTCGTCCAGGAGTTCGGCAGCGGAGAAGCGGGTGGCGTGGGACTGCCAGGCGCCGTCGACAACCAGCAGAAATCCATCGCCGTTGCGGAAGAGGCGGCGACGCTTGGGGCTCCTAGGGTGCTCCGGCGTGTAGGCACGCGCCCGCCTCTCCAACTCCGCCAGAGCCATCTCACGCCCACCCTCCACGTGCGCCATCACGTAGGCCTCGGTGTGTTTATGCTCGCCCGAGCCGACCGTTGTCTCCAGGATCAGTCCCCACGTCGCCATGGCCGGCTCCCTTCCCTATTTCCATCGAGCAGTGGCGGCACGGCAGATGTGATGCGTTTCTGCTGGCCTTCCTCGGCAGCGGGCTGCGAGGTTCCCCGGTCTCCTTCGCCGTGGCTACGGTGTGGGGCAGCCGAATTTGGCCCTTGCCTCCTTGGTGAAGGCGTTGAACAGGTCACTCGGGGTGGGTGCGCCGGTTCCTAGGGATTCGGTGTACCGGGGGCCAGGCTCCATGGCGAAGTAGGTGGCCTTGCCGGCGCAGTCGGACACGATGTGGGTGGCATCGAATCCGTGCCCGGTGAATCCCTGGGACTTACGGATGCCCTCGATGACGGCTGGGTCCCGGGTCACCGAGAAAGTGGCGTACGCCGCCTTCCCACCCTCGGCGGTAGCCGTGCCGCAGGACCAGCTGACGTCGGAGACCTGAACGGTCTCCAAACGGACTCCAGGCACGGTGAAGCCAGGGAGGCCACACACACTGCTGGCCACGGCCGGGCGCTGGCGCATCACGGGAGCGATGCGAGCCGGGGCCGCCAGCGGGACGGTCGGGGCGCAGCCGGCGCGGTCGCTGACCCGGTTGGCTGTGCCAGTCAGCAGACCGACAAGTTTCGCGGTGTCCGCGCTGTCCGGTGCGTATGCCTCGACCAGCCCCGCCTGGCGGTCCGTGCAGTCCCCTTGGAGAAGCACCCAGGCTCGGCCGGAGACAGCGCCGCCGCCCGGGAAGAACGACACGGCCGAGGCGTCGGGCCAGCGGCCGCCGGTGAAGGCAAAGTCGCCGCGCTCGGTGGTTCCCTGGATGTGGAGGGTCTGCTTGTGGGAGCCCGGCAGCGCCGCCGCCTTGCGCTCGATGGCACAGTCGAACTGGGTCTTTCCGTCGTCAGCGCCGGACCGCGGGCCTTGGCGGTCAGATATCCTGCCGGCGCCCGTGAGTACGGCCTCGACGGACTCCGCAGTCACCACGCCGCCGCAGAGGGCCGAGTCGCCGAACGCGTTCGTGTTCAGCCACAGATGCAGACCGCCCAGAGCGGCCACCGCGGTGACGGCGGCGGCGAACGTCTTGCGGGGGAACTTGGCTGCCCGCTGCGGGGTGGTGGTCATAGAGCTTCACTTCCTCGTGCGGAGCGCGGAGTACGCGTCCTCGCGGCCGGTGATGTAACTCTGCTTGGCCTCGCCCCTGGCGTGTTCGTGTGCCACGGACCCATTGGCGCCCTGCCCGGTCGCGAAGGAGTCGATCAGGGAGTTTGTCGCGCCCACTCCGGCTGCGGCGTCCGTGCTCTCTTTTTTGAGTGCCATGGCCTCGTGCTCGGCCGCGACGTCTTTGGACCATTCGTAGGTGGCGGCGTCGATCATGCGTTGCGCCGGGTCGCCGATGATCGGGAGCTGGGTGATGAGGCCGCCGAAGCCGTGGTAGCCGTACCGGGCGGCGTCGTTCATGTTGCCGATCTTTGTGTCCCGGTCGTCGAGGGTGATGTCGGAGCCGATGGCGTTCATGGCTCCGAAGACCTCGCCAACGTGGCGGGCGCGGTTGTCCCAGTCGCCGACGACGTTGCCGGCCTCGCCCGGTCCGGCGGGCTTGGCGTGGGTGAGGTACTCGGCGGAGTATCGGCGTTCCGATTCGTACATCACGTCGTAGGCGGTGATGGGCTGGCCGGTGGAGCCCGTTCCGACCTCGCCGTCGGCGACGCCGCGCATGACGCGGAGCAGGCTGTGCTTGCCGCTGGTGATGCTGGACTCGTCGCCGTGAGCGGTGATGCCGTCTTGGCCCACGGGGCTGCCGGGCGAGGTGCCGCTGAGAATGGCGTGGGTGTCGGCTGTGTAGTCGACCAGGGCGCGGCCCAGGGGCGCCTTGAGGTTGTCGGCGATGGTGTCGCCCTTGCCGTCGGCGTCCAGGATGGAGATGGTCTGCTGCATGACCCGCGCCTCGGCCTCGGAGTGGTGGCCGTAGTCTGCTGCTGCCACACCCGGTTCCCTGCCCGTGGTGGAGGCTTCCAGTGCCAGGCCGAGACCGGTGCGGGCGTCCTTGCCCTCAGACTCAAGCTCGCTGTGGGTCTCGCGATCGCCCTGCCACAAGAGCGAGTCGTCGAACTTCCAGTCGCGGGCCTTAAGCAGGTACTGGAGGTTGTCGTTCTTGTGGCCCGGTCCCGGGTCCAGGTACGAGGTTGCGGCTTCCGGGTTCTTCGACATGATTCCGAGGACCCCGTCGAGGGGATCGTGGACGAACCCGCTCTTTTTGGCGCCGCTCAAGTCACCGCTGAGGTCCCAGACGTTCGGGTCCCCTCCCTGCTTCTTGTCTTCGGCCTTGCGGATGTCCGAGGCCAGATCGTGTAGGAACGGGGTGGAGTAGCCGTCCCCGTTCTGCATGAGGGTGACCAGGCTCTGGTAGCCGCGGACCTTCTGGCCGTGTTCCCGGCTGAGGACGTTGGGTGCGTCGCCGGCCTGTTTGAGGTCGTAACTCTCCAACCCGGCCTTGTTCAGCTGCGTGCGGAAGTTCTTGTAGAAGTCGGACTTCGGGTCCTGCATCGCGTTCGACAGCGAGTTGGCCAGGCCCTTCTGCAGGTCCAGGTAGCGCTGCTTGTTGCCTTTGTCGTCGCCATATGCGTGATCGTTGAGCTTGTTGGCGAACTTCAGCGTGTTGTCCGCGCCCATCCCGTTCAGGAAGGTCTGGGTGAACTCCGGCCGCGAGGAGTTGTCGCGGAAGGAACGATTCAGCTCCGCGTAGTCAGCCTCCGAGACCTTCTCGCCGCTGTTGATGCGGGTGGCGATGTCCTCGGCATTACGAGCTTCGTAGACCTCGATGTCACCCTGCGCTCCGGCATTGAAGCCGTCGAGTGTCTCGTCGTTGCCCTTGCCGAAAGCGTCCTTGTTACTGTCGACGACCACGGCCTCGAGGGCGATCTTCACACCCTGGTCGGCGTCGGAGACGGCCCTCACGAAGTCGTTGATGTGCTGCTGCCACTTGGCAACCGCCGTACGGATGGTGGTCTCACCATCCGGGTCATGGTGGATCGCACTGCGTTCCTGAGCGGTGAGCTTCGCGTAGTCGTAGGCGACGTTCCCTTGGGCCGAGACCGTCATACCGGCCTTGATCGCGTCGTCCCGTGCGCTCTCGACCCTCTTCTTGAGGTCGGCGAACTGAGTGTGGGCATCCCGTAACAGGCTGGCGACGGCCTTGGCCTGGGTCTGGGCTGCGGAATACTCGTAGCGGGTGGCAGCGAAGCTCGTACGGGCCACGCCGGCACTGGCACCGGTCCAGCTCTGTCCCATGCTGATCTTCTGGACACTGTCACCGTAGCGGGTCTCGACCTTTTTCAGTTCGCCGGCCAGGGAGTCCCACTTGTCTGCGGCCGTGGTCAGCAGGCCCAGGTCCGTCGTCATCACTTTGTAGTACGTCAGCATTCGTTCCCCCTAGAGCCCGTTGACCTTCGACTGACCGATCGGCCGGAACTGGTCACCCAGGCCGATGTCATTGCGTACGAACAGGCCCGAGGCGCCCCGCAGGGCGCTCTTCTCGGATCCGAGGCAGCCCATCAGAACCTTGACCTGCCTGTCCCACGTGTCCGCGCCCTTCTTCAGACCCTCGGTGCGGTGCCCCAGCCCTCGAAGCCCTTCACAGTGCTGTTGGTCGCCTCGTCCGCGTGCTCCGTGGCGGTCTTGGTGTTCGGCTGGAGCTCGGTCTCGATCGTGTTCGCTGCCGCCGTCTTCTCGGCGGGCGTGGACCCAAAAGTCCCCGACCCCCCAGGCGTCAAAGGCCCCACAGGGAGGGGCCCCTGTTCCGTTCAACCGCATGCCCACTTGGCCATCAGCCGCACCGGAACGCGACAGGCCCCACTCACGAGCGAAATCTCCCGACACGCCCCGCCCTCCCCCTCGACGTCCCCTTGATCATAGGCATGGCAACCGCACCGTCGAGCACGCAGCTGTGCCAAGGCACAGGGAACAGCAGGCTTCCGACCCCATCGCCTGGTGTCGGCGTCATGACACTTCTGCATACACCTGGTTCCGCGCCTGCTCCCCAGCTGGAAGCAGCCCGCGAGCGAGCCGGTGCCCTGACCCTCACCTGGGCAGCTTCGCGGTGCGCTCGGGATGGGCGGTGCCCACGTAGTGCATGGCGGTCCTCTCCGTGATCCCGAACAGGCGCATGAGCCTGAGGGGGTCGGCGGTTTCCGCTGCCTCGTTGAGGCTGCGGTCCTGGCGCAGACAGACCAGGGAGAGCCCTTGGGGCACGTCGTTGCGGAGCAGGGTCTTGCCGACGGCGCCGACCCCCTCCACCTCGCGCACGTGTTCTCCCTCGGCGCCAAGGCCAGCCTCCGCTACACCAGCGCAGTGAGCCCATCGGATGCAGAGCTGACGCGCGCACCCCCAGGAAACGCGTTGATCACCACGGCGACCACCCTGTTGATGCCGTAATCGAATGCATGCACCGAATCTGAAGCGTGACGGTGACCGCCGATACTCGACAGCCGCCGAGCGCCGCGCCAGCCGGTCAGCTCGGACCGATAGCCCTTTCGGCGTCCAGGTGATCAGGAGTCGCCGCTGTCTCGATGGATAGCGGGAGCTCGAACCAGACCACCTTGCCGCTACTCAGCCGAGTCGCACCCCACCGCCGCGCCAGGCGATTCACAACGTAGAGCCCCTCCCTGCCTCGTCGCGGTCCCAGGCCTGACGCTGGTGCGGGAGCTGCGGGGAGTCGTCGCCGACCTCGCAACGCAGTACGTCCGTGCGCAACAGGCGCAGGGTCACAGGCCGTTCGGCGTACCGGATGGCATTGGTGACCAGCTCGCTGACCAGCAGCTCCAACGAGTCGCTCAGCTCCTCCAGGTCCCAGCGCTTCAGGGACTTTCGGGCGAACCGGCGGGCTCGTCCCGGAGCAGTATCGTCCGGGTCCAGGAACCAGTACGTGACGTCGGTCGGTACGATTCCTTCGAACCGGGCCGCCAGCAAGGCGATGTCGTCGTCCCGGTCTCCGGGGCCCAGCATGTCGAGGACATCGTCGCAGAGCCCCTCGAGCGGCGGCGGCTGGTCCAGGCCGGTCAGCTGCGCGGTGGTGGCCAGGCGCTCGCGCAGCTGCTCGATGCCCGTCCACACGTCGCGCAGCCGCGATTCGACCAGGACGTCGATGTACATGAGCAGGGTGGCCCCGGCGGGGGCGTCCAGCTCCACGGCCTCGAAGTCCACGCCACCGACGCCGATGGGGGCGCCCGCTCGGATGCGCAGCACCTCGGCGCGGCCGCTCGGGTGCAGGAGAACGGGCGGCGGGTGGCCGGCGTTGGCGATGGTGATCCGGTGCGAGACCGGGTCGTACACCGCGTACAGGCAGGTGGCCATCCGGTCGGAGCCGAG
>NZ_JBHYVA010000446.1:0-7197 GCF_042750055.1 Streptomyces sp. NPDC059456 | reverse complement strand
CCCGCACGGGGGAGGGGGGGGACGGGGGTGCCGCCGGGGCGGGGGGCGGCGCGCACCGGGCGGCGCGGACCCCGCGGAGCCCGGGCCGCGCGCGGGGGGGGGCGGGCGGGGGGGACGGGCCGGCCGCCGCAGGTTGAACGAGGGAATAACGAGGGAGTGCGGCCGGGGGCCGCGGGGGTCAGGAGGTGCGGCGGCGCGAGGCGACACCGAAGGCGACGCCACCGAGGCCGATGACGATGCCCGCGATGCCGAGGGCGCGCGCGGTCGTGTCGGAGGTCTTGCCGGTGGCCTCGTCGTGGCCCTTGTCGGCCGCGGCGGCGCCCTTGTCGTCGTGGTGGTCGTCCGTGGCGGCGGCCTTGGCCGCGGTCAGCTTCAGGACGGGAGCCGGGTTCTGCGGCTCCGCCGCGCCTTCCTTCGTCTCCTCGATCCAGCGGACGACCTCGTTGTTGTCGTACGTCTGGATCGCCTTGAAGACCATCTGGTCGGTGTTGTCGGGCAGCTTGCCGACGGCGACCGGGAACTGCTGGAACTTGCCGGGCTCGATCTTGCCGCCGCTCCAGGTCACCTTGGTGACGGCCTCGTTGACCTGCTTGCCGTGCACGGTGAGCGGCTTGTCGAGCTTGCTCTTCTCGACCGTCACGGTCCAGCCGGGGATGTCCTGCGGCATGACCGACGTCAGTGGCTGGTCGATCGGGAAGTTGACCTCCAGCTGCGTCGTCGAGGCGTTGTCGCGCTCGTTGGGGACCTTGAAGTTGATCGTCGCGTAGCTGCCCTTGACGGCGTCCCCGGGCTGCACGCTGACGTGCGCGAACGCGGTGCCGGACAGGACGAGGACGGTGCCGGCGGCAAGGGCGGCGGCGAAGGAGACGCGAGAGGTCTTCATGGTGGTGACAACTCCACAGAGGCAGGGTGACGGTGGGTCCGCGCACGGGCGCGCGCGGAGTTCGCGGCACCGTGCTTCCACCGGGTGTTCCGGGGAGGGTGCCGCGTCAGGCTGCGAGGGCGAGCGCCGTACGGGGCGGCCCGCGCCTGATCACCGTGTGCTGGAGCGTCTCCCGGCCGGTGTGCGCGGCGGGTTCGGCGGCCGTCCGGGCGGCCTGCGGGGCACCGGCGCGGGTGCCCGCGAGCCCGGCGCCGAGGGCGCGTACGAAGGCCAGCGCGGCGAGCAGCGGACGCACCGGCCCGGCTTCGGCGGAGGTGCGGGACAGCTCCACCAGCCGGAACAGGGCGGCGTCGCCACGCCCCAGCAGCCAGCCCGCGGCCAGCGCGGCCAGCAGGTGGCCGACGAGCATGCCGGTGCTGAACAGGCCGGTGGCGGGTGCCGCGGCGGCCTGCGCCAGGTGGGCGTGGCCCGCGTGGGCCTGCTCCGCGGCCTGGGCGGCCATGGCAGCCGGGTCCAGTCCGGCGGTCTCCAGGATCTGCCGGGCGTCGGCCGGGCTGAGCGGGACGGAGTTGCCCCCGCAGACCAGCCGGGCCGCGAGCGCCGCGAGCGAGGTGTCGGTCGCGGCGGGTGCCTGGGCGGCGGCGGTGCTCTGCTGGCCGAGGCCGAACACCGCGTGCAGTGCGAGCTGGCCGAACGCGAGCCCGGCGGCGATGCCGGGCAGCGAGCGCCGGCGGCCCGCGAGGGGCGCGGCGACCGCGAACACGGCGAGGAAGGCGATGACGAGGGCCCACCAGGGCACGGTGGCGCAGGACGCCAGCGCGTGCCCGGCCGCGGACAGCACGACGCAGACCGCGGTGAACACCGCGGCCCGGATCAGCCGGAGGCCGGCTCCGGCGGGCGTCGCGTGGGGGGCAGTCATGGCCGGGCCATCATCGCACTGCCCTCACACCGCCCATACGGCAGGTCCGGAACGTCGTGAGTGCCCCCGTACGAGGCTTCGCCGCGGGTGCTTCCGTCCCATACACAACGTCTTCGACGTGTCGCCATCGGCCGAATGAGGGCTGTGGCGGCCGCCGGGGGCTTACGCCCCGCCCCGGGCGGCAATAGGTAACCGTATGAGCATCTGGTGGTCTCTCCACTTGAGGCGCGAAGCCGCGAGCGTGCCGCTCGCCAGGCGGTTGCTGCTGGGGACGATGGAGACCGCGGGGGTGGACCCGGACATCTCCTTCGATCTGTCGGTGGCACTGAGCGAGGCGTGCGCGAACGCGGTGGAGCACGGCGGTCCGGCGGCCGGGGCCGGCGGCGGCGCGGAATCCGCTGCGGAGGCGTGCGCGGCCTACCGCGTCACGGCGTACCTGGACGGGGACTGCTGCCGCATCGAGGTGACCGATTCGGGTCCGGGTTTCCCCGCGGCGACGGTCGCGGGGCACAGACCCCCGCCGGCCGGCCCCTCCGACCCGTCGGAGAGCGAGCACGGCCGGGGACTGTGGCTGATCGCCGAGCTCGCGGACCACGTCAGGCTCCGCAACCGGCCGGGCCGGGGCGCGGTGGTCAGCTTCGACAAGATCCTGAAATGGCGTGAGGGAGCGCTGCTGAAGGTGTCGTAGCCGGTGGCGCGGCCCGGACACGCCGATGGACGGGACTCGCGTACGAGATCCCGCCCACCGGAGGCGGCGGCCCGGAGGCCGGGCCGCATCAGCCCTTGAGGCGCGCCATCCAGGCCTCGACGTCGGCCGAGGCGCGGGGCAGCCCGGCCGACAGGTTCCGGTTGCCGTCCTCGGTGACCAGGATGTCGTCCTCGATCCGGACGCCGATGCCCCGGTACTCCTCGGGCACGGTCAGGTCGTCGGCCTGGAAGTACAGGCCGGGCTCGACGGTGAGGCACATGCCCGGCTCCAGGGTGCCGTCGACGTACGCCTCGGTGCGCGCGGCGGCGCAGTCGTGGACGTCCATGCCGAGCATGTGGCCGGTGCCGTGCAGGGTCCAGCGGCGCTGGAGGCCGAGCTCCAGGACGCGCTCGACCGGGCCCTCCAGCAGGCCCCACTCGACGAGCTTCTCGGCGAGGACGTGCTGCGAGGCGTCGTGGAAGTCGCGGAACTTCGCACCCGGCTTGACGGCGGCGATGCCGGCTTCCTGGGACTCGTACACCGCGTCGTAGATCTTGCGCTGGATGTCGGTGTACGTGCCGTTGATCGGCAGCGTGCGCGTGACGTCGGCGGTGTAGAGGGAGTGGGTCTCCACACCGGCGTCGAGCAGCAGCAGGTCGCCGGAGCGGACGTCGCCGTCGTTGCGGACCCAGTGCAGGGTGCAGGCGTGCGGGCCGGCGGCGCAGATGGAGCCGTAGCCGACGTCGTTGCCCTCGACGCGGGCGCGCAGGAAGAAGGTGCCCTCGATGTAGCGCTCGGACGTGGCCTCGGCCTTGTCCAGGACCTTCACGACGTCCTCGAAGCCGCGGACGGTGGAGTCGACGGCCTTCTGGAGCTCGCCGATCTCGAAGTCGTCCTTCACGGCGCGGGCCTCGGAGAGGTGGACGCGCAGCTCTTCGTCGCGCTCCTTGGTGACCTTGTCGGTCAGGGCGGCCTCGATGACGGAGTCGTGGCCGCGCACGTTGCGCACCGGGCCCTCGGCCTCGGCCAGCTCGTCGGCGAGCTTGCGGACGTCCCGCGCGGGGATGCCCAGCAGCTGCTCGGCCTCGGCCAGCGAGTGGCGCCGGCCGACCCACAGCTCGCCCTGGCCCGACAGCCAGAACTCGCCGTTCTCGCGGTCGGAGCGCGGCAGCAGGTAGATGGCGGCGGTGTGGCCGGTCTCGCCCGAGGGCTCCAGGACCAGGACGCCGTTCTCGGTCTGGTCGCCGGTCAGGTAGGCGTACTCGGTCGAGGCGCGGAAGGGGTACTCGGTGTCGTTCGAGCGGGTCTTGAGGCGGCCCGCGGGCACCACGAGGCGCTCGCCGGGGAAGCGCGCGGACAGCGCGGCGCGGCGGGCGGCGGTGTGCGCGGCCTGGGGGATCGGCTCCAGCCCGTGCAGCTCGGTGTCGGCCCAGCCCGTGCGCATGTTCTCGGCGAGTTCGTCGCTGACGCCCGGGTACAGCCCGTTCTTGCGCTGCTTGTGCTTCTTCTGGGGCTGCTCTTCTTCCGGGGTCTCCGGGGTGAGCTCGTCAGCCACGTCTTCTCCTCAGCTACGACAGGACCGGGTATGGGCCGCATCCATCGTATGTGCGAGGGGAAGACGCCCGGCGGCGGGTGTGACTAATCAGTCAAAACGGGCAGCGAGCAGCACGATGTCCTCCACCCCGTCCTCGATGGCGGCCATGGCGGCGGTGGCGGCGGAACCGGTCGTGGCGCCCGCGGAGCCGGCCGGTGCGGCGGGTGCGACCGCAGGGTCGTCGGCGGGCAGGACCGTCCGCAGGACGTGGTCGCAGACGGCCGCCGGGTCGTCCCGGACGGCTCGGGGCACGCTTGCGGCGGCGGCGTGCAGCCGCGCGTACGCACGGTCCATGGGGTCGCCGGTGCGCCGCAGCAGCCCGTCGGTGTACAGCAGCACCGTTTCTCCAGGCGCGGGTTCGATCTCCACGCTCGGCGCCTCCCAGCACGACAGCATCCCGAGCGGTGCGGAGAGCGTCGTCTCCACGTACTCCGTGCGGTGGTCGCCGATGAGCAGCGGCGGGGCGTGCCCCGCACCGGCCAGGATGATCTTGCGCTGGCCGGGCTCGCAGTACGCGAACAGCGCCGTCGCGCAGCGCGCGGGCTCGGTCAGGCGCAGCAGCAGCTCCAGGTCGGACAGGACCGCGACGGGGTCCTCGCCCTCCATGACGGCGTACGCGCGCAGCGAGGCCCGCAGTCGTCCCATCGCGGCGACGGCGCTCGGCCCCGCCCCGGTGACGGATCCGACGGCCAGGCCCAGGGCGCCCTCGGGCAGCGGCAGCGCGTCGTACCAGTCGCCGCCGCCGCGGGGTCCGGTGTGGTGGCGGGCGGCGAGGCGGACCCCGGGGATCCGGGGGAGCCGGCTGGGCAGCAGCTCCTCGGCGACCGTGGCCAGCCGGCTGCGGGAGCGTTCCACCTCCAGCATCCGGGCCAGGTGTTCGGCGGCGTGCCGGACGTAGAGCCCGGCGAGATCGCGCTGGCGGTCGCTCGGCTCGGCCTGCTCGTCGTAGAGCCAGACGGCCGCGCCGAGCCGGCCGGTGGCCTCGGCGGTCAGCGGCAGGGCGTAGCTCGCGGCGTAGCCGAGCCGCGCGGCGACCTCGCGGTGGCGGGGGTCGACGGGGGTGCCGTACGCGCCCGTCTCGGTGCCGGTGCCGGTGCCGGGTTCGGGGAGCACGTCGGAGCCGCCCCGGGCGTCGGGGAGCCCGTCGAGGATGCGGCCGTACGAGGTCGCGGTGCGCGGGACGGTCTCGATGTGCCCGAGGTCCGCGCGGCCGAGGCCGAGGCCGATCGTGGTCGTCGGGCCGAGCCCGTCGGAGGGTTCCAGGACGATCAGGCCCCGCCGGGCGCCGACGAGGGCCGCCCCGGCGCGCAGGAACTCGTGGAGGGAGGAATCGAGGTCGCGGGCGCGGGCCAGGCGCTCGGTGAGCTCGTGGAGGGTGGTGAGGTCGGAGACCATCCCCGCCAGCCGGTCCTGGATCAGGGTGCTCGGTCCGGGCACCGCTGCCGCGGTCGGCGCGGGGGCGGTTCGGGCGGGCGTGGGCGCCGCAGTCTGCGGGACCGCGGTAACTGCTGGATCGATTCCAGCCACTTTCGGCAGATGCGGGGCGCTCATGGCGTCCGCCTTTCCACCTGGTGCGATTCGCCATATAGCATCGCAAACCCCCAGATCGTGCTGCGCCGCCATCAAGGAATCCACATCTACACGCACACGAGGATCGATGTCCAGCATTGCCCAGGTGGGAATCCTGGTGTCCGTGGGGCGGCAACTCACTGTCCAGCCAAGGCTAGAACTTGGCTGGAAAATGCTGAACGCAGACGGTTTTTGCGATCGACTGGTCGGGCGTCGGAGTGGGTCCGGGTACCTAATCGGTGGTGCCCGGGGCGAGTTGGCGCAACCGGCAGCCGCCGGGAACCGCCCGGCACGGGTCGTCGTCCTTAGCGGCGGCAGCCGGTCTCGGCACCGGCGCGGGTCGCGTTCCGCCCCCGCCGGACGTTTCATGGACCCGTAAGAAAACTGCACGAACCGTGTGAACCCGCTTCCGGCGGACAGTGACGCGAAACGTGTACGTGTGGTGAGACACCCGTTACGTGGTGTGATGTGGCCCTCGGCGTTCAACGGAAAGGAACGAGCGCTCATGCGCGAGATCCTCGGAAGGCGTCTCCAGCGGCTCCGCAACCGCCTGAAGTCCCTGCGCCCGGCCCCCGGCCAGAGCGGTGACCAGGCCCTCCTCGACGCGGCGCTCTCCTGCGCCACCGCCTGGCAGTGGCCGGTGCTGCCCGGCGTCGGCCGCTCCGGCGCCGACAGCAACCGGTGCGCCTGCCCCGACCCCGACTGCGTCGTACCCGGCGCGCATCCCTTCGACCCCGGACTGCTCGCGGCCACCACCGACCCCCGGATGGTGGCCTGGTGGTGGACCAACCGGCCCACCGCTCCCGTACTGCTGGCCACCGGCGGGTCCGCGCCGTGCGCCGTGAGCCTGCCGGCCAACGCGGCCGCGCGGGCCGTCGTACGGCTGGACGCGCAGGGCATGCGGCTCGGCCCGATCGTCGCCTCGCCCACCCGCTGGGCGCTGCTGGTCGCGCCGTACTCGCTGGAGCGGCTCGGTGAACTCCTGTACGCCAAGGATCACGTGCCCTCCGCGCTGCGCTTCCACGGCGAGGGCGGCTACCTGTTGCTCCCGCCCTCCCCCGCGTCCGCCGGCGGGCAGGTGCGGTGGGAGCGCGAGCCCGCGCAGACCGGCGGCGGCCCGTGGCTGCCGGACGTCGAGGCCGTCGTGGACGCACTGGTCGAGGCGAGCAGCGGAGCCTCCGGCGGGGGCAGCCGGCTCGCGTACTGATCACGCACGGTGCGCACGTCCGGTGCGCATTCGGCGGATGCGGCGGGTGGCCGTACCGAGGTGCCGGGCACTCGCCGATCACTCGTACGGGTGTCGGTGCGACGAGTTTCCAAGGGAATTGGGCGCGGGGATCTCCGCGCCCCATTCCCGCGTCGCTATCTTCGGCGAATGAATCTCCGCTTGATCGGTATCGGCGCCGGTGTGCTGATCATCTTGTCGCGGCGCCGGGGGGGGGGGGGTCGCCGCCCCGGTTTTTGCGGGGGGGGTGTGGGAGAAAGCGGTGGGGTGTAAACAAAACAGACGGCCCCCGCAGAGAGTATTTTGTTTTAGGGGTGGG
>NZ_JBHYVA010000445.1:0-7198 GCF_042750055.1 Streptomyces sp. NPDC059456 | reverse complement strand
GACCCTCTCGGTGTGGGGCGGGGGGGGTGTTTTTTTTTCTCCCCCCCCCGTGGGCGGGGGGGGGGGTCCTACTCCGGGGCGCCCCCCGGGGGCCCCCCCCCCCTCGCCGGACCGGATTTGGCCGGTCAGGATGACGGAAAAGGCGGCGGGATCCTCTCCTCGCTCGGACTGGTCGACCCGGCAGCCGGATCCCGTACGAAGGAACCGGCTGCGGCACCCGCCGCCGCACCCCCGCGGCAGGCCGGGGAGCGCCCGGGCGGACGCTCGCGGCCCGGCCCGTCCGAACAGCCGCGCACGGAATCCCGGTGCGGCCCCGAACTCTCTTCGCCGCAAGGCCTGGAGGCGCAGACCTGCGTGCTCGCGGGCGAGGGCCGGACGTGGGGGCGGAGCTACTACCGGAACACCAGCGGACGCGCGCTGGACGCCGTGTTGACGATGATGGGGCCCGCGGGACGCACGGTGCAGATCCGGTGCGCGGTCGGGGCCGGCGACGAGCCGGGGCTGTGCGAGACGCCGCGCGAGGACACGGCGGGGGCGCCGGACGCCTACTCGGCCGTTGCGGAGTTTGCAGTTCCGGATGATGAAGGGCGGCTGCTGCTGAGGTCCGGGAGCAACTCACCGGCACCGGCCGACGGTTGAACGACGGCGTAAATGGAAGGGCCCGGTCGCTGGCGACGGGGGATGCACCAGCGACCGGGCTACAAGAACCGTAACAAGAGATCGCCTGTTCGCAAATTCGATCTCTGATATTCAGACACCGATTTGCAGGCGATTAGCGGGAGTTGTGACCCCAGTCACCGCTCCTGCGGGGCCTCGGCGGTCAGCTGAGCGTGACCTGGCGGTTGGTGAGACCACCGCGCGCCCGGCGCTCCTCGGCGGTCAGCGGGGCGTCCGCGGCCAGGGCCGTGGCCAGCCGCTCCGCGAACTCGGCCGCAGGCTTCTCCACGTCGTCGGCGCTCACTCCGGTGGGCAGGTCCCAGACCGGGACCATCAGGCCGTGCGCCCGGAACGAACCGACCAGTCGGGTGCCTTCGCCGAGCGAGGAGGTGCCCGCGGCGTGCAGTCGCGCGAGGGCGTCGAGCAGCTTCTCCTCGGGGTGCGGCATGACCCAGCGCAGGTGGTTCTTGTCCGGGGTCTCGCACCAGTAGGCCGCGTCCACGCCGGCCAGCTTGACCGTGGGGATGGCGGCGGCGTTGGCGCGCTCGAGGGAGGCGGCGATCTCCGGGGAGGCGTTCTGAGCGCTCTCGGCATCCGGAATCCAGAATTCGAAGCCGCTGTGCACAACCGGCTCGAAAACGCCGTCCGTGTCCAGGAGATCCTGAAGTCGCGGGCCCTCGGCGGAAACCCGGCGGGCCGGAATCGGAGTACCCGGTTCCGCGACGAGCGCGCGCTCCAGGGTGTCGGCCATGTCCCGGGCGAGGTCCCCGGTGGTCGAGTCGTTCTGGAGGCCGAGCAGGACGGACCCGTCCTCGCGGCGCAGCGCCGGCCAGGCCATCGGCAGGACGGTCACCAGCGTGACGGACGGGACGCCTTCGGGCAGGCCGCCCTTGAGCGTCAGCGGGATGGTCGCCGCGGGGACGAGCTCGCGCAGCGCCACCCAGTCGCACTCGCCGGGCAGGCCCTCGAAGGGGCGCGCCACGTGCTCGGTGACGGCGTGTGCGGCGGCTGCGCCGTGGCAGGCCTTGTAACGGCGCCCGGATCCGCAGGGGCAGGGCTCGCGTGCGCCCACCACCGGGATCTCCCCGTTCTCGATCTGCGGCTTTGCAGTCTTCGCTGCGGGGCGCTTCTTGGCCATCGTGGGTGTCTCCCGGTTGCGGCGGTACGGCGTGGTGTCTGGGCGCGAGCCTAGCCGTTCGTACCGCCGCAACCGGGAGGGTGCGGCCGGGAGCACGGTCGGCGTGCGCTCCCGGCGGCCGCTCGTTCGGACGGCCGGAGTTGCCGTCGTCGCCGTCGGTTACGGATGGAGGTCGTCGAAGGCCGTGCTGAAGTCGATCGCCGGGGGCGCAACGCGCGTAGCGAAATCGTCGTGCCGGGGCCCGCACGCAACGGTCACCCATACGGTGACCTCGCCCGCCGCACCGTCCCGGACACCCCAGTCCTGGGCGAGGGCGCTGATGATGTTCAGTCCCCGGCCGCCGCGCGCGGTGACCGAGGGCGTGGCCGGTACCGGGCGGGTGGGGCCGCCGCCGTCCGTGACCTCGACCGTCAGCCGCCCCGCGTCGTCGATGCGCCATGCGGCGCGTATCTCCCCGTTCCCGATCTCCCCGGCGCCCAGCGGCCTGCCGTGCCGGCAGGCGTTGCTGAGCAGTTCGGAGAGGATCAGTACGGCGTCGTCGACGACCGATTCGGACACCCCGCTCATCCGCAGTTGCTCGCGCATGCGGCGTCTCGCCTCGCCCACGCCCGCAGGACCATGGCATACGTCCATGCACGAAGACGTGGGCACTTCCTGTGCCACCACCAACGCCACCCCCGGAACCTCCTTAGCCCCACGCCAAGATCTGGATGCCCCAATGGCCTGGACCGGAAACCGGCCCGGCAGAGCCCTCTGACGCATTCATGACGAGCGGTTGCGGAGCGGATGCGCCGGTGCACACCCTGTCACCGGTGGGGTCTCCGGGACGGGTGGGCAAACCGGGACGTCAGCGCCCGAGCTGGGACAGAACTTGGCGCGGCCTGTTCGTGATGATCGCCTCCACACCCAGATCAGCGCAGAGCTGAACGTCTTCCGGCTCGTTCACGGTCCACACGTGCACGGCGTGGCCGGCGCCCTGGAGCTTGCGGATGAATCCGGGGTGGTTGCGCACGATGCGCATCCCCGGCCCCGCGATCCGCACCCCGGCCGGCAGCCGCCCGTCGCGCATCCGGGGTGAGATGAACTGCATCAGGTACACGGTCGGGACCGTCGGCGCGGCCGCCCGCACCCGGTGCAGGGAGCGTGCGGAGAAGCTCATGACGCGGACGGGGTGCGGGCCCTCGGCGGGCGGGGCGTCCAGCCCGAACCGCTTGAGGAGGAAGAGGAGGCGCTCCTCCACCTGTCCGGCCCAGCGGGTCGGGTGCTTCGTCTCGATGGCGAGCTGCACCGGCCGGCCGGCGTCGGAGACCAGTTCCAGCAGCCGCTCCAGGGTGAGCACGGAGGTGCGCTCGGGGTCGGCGTCCCAGTCGGGGGACTCCTCGCGGTCCTTCCAGGAGCCGAAGTCGAGGGCGGCGAGGTCGGCCAGCTCCAGGGCGGAGACGGCGCCGCGGCCGTTCGAGGTGCGGTTGACCCGGCGGTCGTGGACCAGGACCAGATGACCGTCGGCGGTGAGGCGGACGTCGCATTCGAGGGCGTCGGCGCCGTCCTGGATGGCCTTGCGGTAGGCGGCCAGGGTGTGCTCGGGGGCATCCTCCGAGGCGCCGCGGTGGGCGACGACCTGGATGGGCGGCAGTGCGTGGGTCACCGGGTCATGGTGCCACCGAGAAGGCCTCCGGTGTCGGGCTCCGCCCTTGCGTATGTGCCCGAAATGCCGGATATAAAGAAGGAGGGAGACGCACAGGTCCGGCTTACAGTGCTCTGACGGGTCATGGGGAAGGCTTTTCCCAGGAACTTGTGCGGCACGTCGAACGTTCAGTCGGGCCGAGTCGACAGTTTTAACGAAGCCGTGTGTGACGAGGAGAAGAGCGCTGTGAGCACCGAGAACGAGGGCACCGCGGCCCCGAAGCCCCCCGCGGCCCCGTCTGCACCCCCGGTGGCCGCTCCTGCCCCCGAGACGTCCGCGCCCACCCCGGCCGGCGGGCAGCCCGCGGAGCCGGTCACCCAGCAGTTCCCGCCTCCGCCCGCGCCCGGCACGGAGCCGACCCAGCAGATCCCGCCCGCCCAGGCCCCGGCACCGGCCTACGCCCAGGCCCCCGCGCCGCAGGCACCGGCACCGGGCGCACACGGCGCCGAGGGCTGGCCGCCCCCGCCGCCCGCCGTCCCGGCGTACGGCTCGGGCGGCGGCCACGGCGGCGCGGTGTGGGGCGCACCCCCGGCCGCCGGCGGAATGCCGCCCGCCAAGCCGAAGGGCAAGGGCGGCCTGATCGCCGCCGTGCTCGTCGCGGCCCTCCTCGCGGGCGGCGTCGGCGGAGGCATCGGCTACTGGGCCGCCGAGCGCAACGACAACGGCATCGGCTCGACCACGATCACCGCCGGCAACACTCCCAAGGACCTCAAGCGAGAGGCCGGCTCGATCGCGGGCCTGGCCGCGGGCGCACTGCCCAGCGTCGTCACCATCGAGGCCTCGGCCGGCGACGGCGAGGGCGGCACCGGCACCGGCTTCGTCTACGACCAGCAGGGCCACATCCTCACCAACAACCACGTGGTGGCCTCCGCCGCGAACGGCGGCAAGCTCTCCGCGACCTTCTCGGACGGCAAGAAGTACGAGGCCGAGGTCATCGGCCGGGCCCAGGGCTACGACGTGGCCGTGCTCAAGCTGAAGAACCCGCCGGCCGGCCTCAAGCCGCTGCCCCTCGGCGACTCCGAAAAGGTCGCGGTCGGCGACTCGACCATCGCCATCGGCGCCCCCTTCGGTCTGTCCAACACGGTCACCACCGGCATCGTCAGCGCCAAGAACCGCCCGGTGGCCTCCGGCGACGCCTCCGGCGGCAAGAACTCGTACATGAGCGCCCTGCAGACGGACGCCTCGATCAACCCCGGCAACTCCGGCGGTCCGCTGCTCGACGGGCGCGGCGCGGTCATCGGCATCAACTCCGCCATCCAGTCCGCCGGCAACAGCGGGTTCGGCGGGGGCCAGGCCGGTTCGATCGGCCTCGGCTTCGCCATCCCGATCAACCAGGCGAAGAACGTCGCCGAGTCGCTGATCAAGACGGGCAAGCCGGTCTACCCGATCATCTCGGTCTCCGTGGACCTGCAGTCCAAGACCGACGGCGCCAAGATCTCCGAGCAGGGCGCCCCCGCCAACGACCTGGTCGACCCCAACGGTCCGGCCGGCAAGGCGGGCCTCAAGCCCGGCGACGTGATCACCCAGTTCGGCGACAAGCCGATCGACAGCGGCCCGACCCTGATCAGCGAGATCTGGACGCACAAGCCCGGCGACGTGGTGAAGCTGACCTACCTGCGCGACGGCAAGTCGACCACCGTCGACATCACCCTCGGCTCGCGGGTCGGCGACAAGTAACGAGGACCGACCCGGCCGGGAGCACCGGCTTGATGGTGAGGGGCCGTGGGCGCGAATACGCCTACGGCCCCTCCCAACGTCCGCTTATGCTTCCCTTGTGTTCGATTCGCGGCACATACGCACTTTCCACGAAGTGGTCGCCTCCGGGTCGTACTCGGCGGCCGCCCGCGCCCTCGGGTACACCCAGCCCGCCATCACCCAGCAGATGAAGGCGCTCGAACGCGCCGTCGGCACCCCGCTCTTCACCCGGGTCGGCCGGAAGATGCAGCTCACCGAGGCCGGCGAGTCCATGGCCCGGCACGCCGAGTCCATCCTCGGCAGTCTCTCCGCCGCCGAGGCCCAGCTCAAGGCGTACGCCCGCCTGCGCACCGGGCGGGTCCGGCTGTGCGGATTCCCCAGTGCCAACGTCACCCTCGTCCCCGAGGCCCTGAGCGACCTGGCCAAGGACCACCCGGGCATCCAGGTGGAGCTGTTGGAGGGGGAGCCCCCGGAGTCGCTGCGCCGGCTGGAACGCGGGGAGTGCGACATCACCCTGGCCTTCACCTACCCGGGGCTCCACGAGGAGATCCCGGACGAGGTCGCCGAGGTCAGACTGATGGAGGACCAGCTGACGGTGCTGCTCCCGACCGGGCACCCGCTGGCTCGCCGGCGGGCCGTGCACCTGGCCGACCTCGCCGAGGAGCGGTGGATCGCCGGGTGTCCGCGCTGCCGTGCGAACCTGTTGCACGAGTGCGCAGAGCTGGGTTTCGTACCCGACATCCGGTTCGCCACGGACGACAACCTGGTCGTGCAGAGCATGGTCGGACAGGGGCTCGGCGTGGCGATGATGCCCGCCCTCGTGCTGCCCTCCCTCTCCCTGAGCAAGGTGTGCGGACGGCCGCTCCAGCCCGCCGCGCGCCGGCACATCGCCGCGTACGTCTACCGCGACCATCTGCGGATCCCGGCGACCTCCGTGGTCCTCGACGCGCTGAGGCAGGTGGCGGCGAATCGCGTCGGCTGCTGACCCGATCGATTTCTCCCTCGAATTCATAAGCAGGGCTTGGGATTTCAGGTGAGAACTGTCGTTGGACGTGATGGGTCGGCTGTTCGACGCTGCCCGTATGACCACCACTACGCCGGCCCGTACGACCGCGAGGATGGCCGCCCTCGTCCGTGAGATCCGTACGGTCGTGGACCGGGGGCTGGCCCCGGACCTGACCGCCTACCTCGTCGGCGAGCGTCTCGCCCCGCACCTGGGCACGCCCGACCTGCTCACCCCCGGGCAGCGCGAGGGCGACCCCGACCGGTACCGGCAGCACGTCCTGCACGCCGAGCCGGACGGCAGCTTCTCGGTGGTCGCGCTCGTGTGGCTGCCCGGCCAGGAGACCGCCATCCACGACCACGTCTCCTGGTGCGTGGCCGGGGTGCACGAGGGCGAGGAGAGCGAGCTCCGCTACCGGCTGGCCCCCGCGGCGGGAGAATCCTGCGCCCGGCTGGTGGAGACCGAGCAGGTGGTGAACGGCCCCGGCGACGTCTGCGGGTTCGCCCCGCCCGGCGACATCCACAAAGTCCGCAACTCCTGTCGCACCACGGCGATATCCCTGCACGTCTACGGAGCCGACGTCATCCGCCTGGGCAGCAGTGTCCGCCGCGTCTACACGCTCCCCACCGACTGATGGCGCTGCTGAACCGCCCCGCGCGCGGGGCGGAACCCGTCAAGGACAAGAAGACCGGCCCCGGTCTTGTTTCACGTGAAACATCCTCCTCCTGGCCGGGGTTGGGGATGGCGGCCGCCGGTGTGCTGGTGGCCTGGTGCGCGCACCGGCTGGTGCCCGCGGTGCCCATGCTGACCGCGTCGGTGGTGCTCGGGATCGCGGTGGCCCATCTCCCGGGCGTACGGGAGGTCGTACGCGGAGCAGCCCGCCCGGGCCTGTCCCTGGCCGGACGGCGGCTGATGCGGATCGGCATCGTCCTGCTGGGCCTCGGCCTGGGCCTGGACCAGGTGCTGCGGCTGGGCTGGGCCACGGTGGCGATGGTGGCCGCGGTGGTCGCCGCCCCCTTCT
>NZ_JBHYVA010000444.1:0-7237 GCF_042750055.1 Streptomyces sp. NPDC059456 | reverse complement strand
TAGTCGTCGGCCGCGTCCCTTGTCTATCGGAGCCCGTGCACTGTCAGGCCCTAGGCGAGCCAGCCCCCCCCCCCGCGCACGCCCACCCCCCACCCCGCCCCCTGACCGATCCCCGAGCTGGCTCCGGTGACGATGGCGACCTTCATGACGTTCCTCCTACAGGGGCGACGATGTCGAGCACGCGGTCCGCGGACCGTGCACCGCGCTGATTCCATGCAACCAACGCACCGGCCCGGCCGGTACGACAAACCTCGCCCGTCCTTGCACGATCCTCTTGCACACGGGAGCCGTGGCCCTGAAGTGCTGCAATGAGGGCATGTACCTCGACGAGCTGCGGACCCTGTTGGCGCGCCATGCCCGCCCCGACCGGAGCACGGCCATCGACGGCGTGCTCATCTCGAAGACCGACCGGTCCGATCCGCCGGCGCCCTCCATGTCGGGCATGGTCCTGGCGGTGATCGCCCAAGGCGCCAAACGGCTCGCTCTGGGACAGCGCCTCTACGAGTACGGGCCGGGCCAGTATCTCGTCGCCTCCGTCGACCTTCCCGTCACGGGCGAGTTCCTGCGGGCCGACCCACAGGAACCGGCCCTGGGCTTCGGCCTCGTGCTGGAGCCGTCCGAGGTCGCTCGGCTGCTGCTCGCGGCAGACCCCGCAGACACGCCCCGGGCGAGCACCGAGGCACCCCCGGGCATCGTGGTGAGCGATGCACCGGACGAACTCCTGGATGCGGTGGTGCGCCTGCTGCGCCTGCTGGAGGAGCCGAGGGACCGGGCGGTCCTGGCACCACTGGTCAAGCAGGAGATCCTGTGGCGGCTGATCACGGGGGAGCAGGGGGCGAGCGTGCGCCAACTGGGTCTGCCCGACAGCAGCCTGACCCACATCTCCCGCTCCGTGCGCTGGATCCGCGAACACCATGCCGAGCCCTTCCGGGTCGAGGACGTCGCCCGGAGCGCCGGCATGAGCGTCTCCGCGTTCCACCGCAACTTCCAGGCAGTGACCGCGATGAGCCCGATCCAGTTCCAGAAGCAGATCAGGCTGCAGGAGGCACGCCTGCTGCTGGCCCAGAGCCCGGGCGACATCGGCGGCGTCGGCAGGCGTGTCGGATATGACAACGCGTCGCAGTTCAGTCGGGAGTACCGACGCCAGTTCGGAATCCCCCCGAGTCAGGACGCAACCCGCCTCCGGCGGGGAATGGGCATGTCCGGAGGCGTGCTGGGCTGACCGGCGAGTGCGTTCACCTCGTGTCCGTGGCGAGACCGTAGTCCGGCAGTGCGATGTCCCCGGCCTTGGCGAACTGTGCGGCGAGCAGGTTCCGCATCGGCCAGCGGGTCATCTGGCGCATGGAGAGGTCCCGCAGGCGGATCCCGAGCCGGCCCGAAGGCGCGTACCCCGAGGCACCGCCCGGCGGGAGCTGCTGGGCCTGGCTCACGTACGGGCGCATCACCTCGTCGTACCGGTGGAAGGCGGTGCGGTGGTCGCCTTCGGCAGCGGCGAGCTCGCCGGCCAGGACGTAGGCGCCGACCAGGGCCAGGCTGGTGCCCAGGCCGGTCAGCGGGGTCGCGCAGTATCCGGCGTCGCCCAGCAGCACCACACGGCCGCGCGACCAGTGGTCGAGGCGGACCTGGCCCATGGAATCGAAGAAGAAGTCCGGGGCGGTGCGCATGGCCCGCAGCAGGCGCGGGGTCTCCCAGCCGGCGCCGGCGAAGCGCTGCGCCACGAGTTCCTGCTGGGCGGCGACGTCGCGGCGGTCGTAGGTGATCGGTGCCGAGCGAAAGCTGAGACCGGCCTTGATCTCGCCGGGGAGGCGGCCGGGGCGCGCGGACGAGACCAGCCCGCCGGGCGCGTTGTGCATGAGGAACCAGCCGTCGAGGTCCAGGTCGTCGGTGGCGGTGAACCAGGCCGTGTAGAGGCCGAGCGGGCGGACGAACCCCTGCTCCGGGCCGAAGGCCAGCGCGCGTACCACGGAGTGCGGTCCGTCCGCGCCGACGACCAGCCCGAACCGGCGCGGCGCGGCATTCTCGAAGGTGACGCCCACCCCGTCCGCGTCCTGATCGATCCCGGTGACGGTGTCGTCGAAGAGGTACTCCGTGTCCGGCAAGGTCGCCTCGTACAGCAGGCCGGCGAGATCGCCGCGGAGGATCTCGATCTCGGAGACGAACCCCTCCCCGCCGAAGCTGTCGGCGGGCATCCGCGCGGTGATCCGGCCGGAGGAGTCGACGAGTGCGAGGCCGCGTTGGTCCAGGCTCTGCGCCCTGGCCCGGTCCAACAGACCCATCCGCTCGATCACGGTGCGGCCGGCGCCGCGCAGATCCACGGCCTGCCCGCCGGGCCGGGGTTCCGGCGCGCGTTCCACGATCGTGACCCTGGAGCCTGCCCGGCGTAGCCAGTACGCCAGCGCGGGCCCGGCGATTCCGGCACCACAAATGAGGACTTCATTGTTCGACATGATGCGAGCGTACGTCGTACACAAGAAGGCGTGCAAGCTCGAAATTGCTTACCGGTAAGTGGTATTGGGGGAGTGCTGCACTAGTGCTCAATGGTGCCGGTGCTGCTCCTGCGCGGAGATCTGCCGACGCTGGCGGCTAGGATGGCGCCCATCCGGGTGCACTAGTGCAGGGGAGTTCGGGTGGGCGGACAGGCAGTACCGCGCTACAGCCAGATCGTCGGCGAACTGCGGCGGCGGATCGAGACGGGTGAACTGGCACCCGGCGATCGCGTGCCCTCGACCCGCGAGATCACCCAGCGGTGGGGCGTCGCGATGGCGACCGCGACCAAGGTCCTCACCGAGCTGCGCCGCGAGGGCCTGGTCCGCGCGGTCCCCGGCGTCGGGACCGTCGTGGAGGCCCCAAGTCGCCCTGTGCGCACCGCCCGACCCGCTGCCGCCGCCCGCCCGGGCAGACCGTCCACCCCGCCATCGGGCCAGCAGGCGCTCACGCTCGGAAGGATCGTCGGTGCCGCAGTCGCGATCGCCGACACGGAGGGGCCGGCCGCGCTCTCGATGCGCCGGGTGGCCGCCGAGCTCGGGGTGGCGACCATGTCGCTGTACCGGCACGTGGCCGACAAGGACGACCTGCTGGTACGGATGATGGACACGGTCATCGCGCAGCACCCGCTGCCCGCCAGCCCGCCGCCGGACTGGCGCGAGGCGATCGAGTTGGTGGCCCGGCAGCTCTGGGACCTGTTCCGCCGCCACCCATGGCTCGCACCGGAACTGTCGGTGACCCGCCCCCAGATGATCACCTCGGCCCTGCCGTACAACGAGTGGATGCTCGCCACCCTGCACGCCCAAGGGCTCGACCTGCACTCCGCCTTCACCGCGTACCTCATGCTGCTCAATTACGCCCGGGGTATCGCCATCAACCTGGAGTGGGAAAGGGAGGCCGAGGCGCACAGCGGCCTCGACAACAAGGAGTGGATGGACACCCAGGAATCCGCGCTCCTGGCGGTACTGGCCACCGGCCGGTTCCCCGCGTTCTCCCGCCTCACCGAGGCCGGATACGAACTCGACCTCGACGCCCTCTTCGAGTTCGGCCTCCAGCGCCTCCTCGACGGCCTCGCCTCACTCCTCGACAAGTGAATGAGGTGCCCGCGAGCGGGAAGGCGCGGGTGCGGCCTGCTCGGCACAGCCGCCGTGTCTCGAAGATGCACACAGCGGAGCTGAAGCGCGCTCTCGGCCACTGAACCGGCAGGGCGTGCGTGCGCCCCGTCAGTCCTCGCGGCTTGACAGGACCTCCCTGGCCTTGGCGATGGCGAACCCCCATCCCTGTGCCACGGTGGGCTTGCCCGGCACGGCCACTTCCTCGGGGTTGGTCAGTACGTCCAGCAGGACCGGCCCCGGGGTCTCCAACGCCCGGCGCACACTGTCGTGGAGTTCAGCCGGATCGGTGACCCGGATCCCCGTCAGGCCGAGGGCCGTGGCGACCGCGGCGAAATCGGGGTTGTCGAGCTGCGTGCCGAACTCGGGCAGCCCCGCCTGCTCCTGCTCCAGTTTGACCATGCCCAGCCGGCGGTTGTCGAAGACGACGAGCTTCACCGGCAGCCCGTACGTCTTGATCGTCATCAGATCGCCGAGCAGCATGCTCAGGCCGCCGTCGCCGCAGAAGGCGATGGTCTGACGGTCGGGCGCCCAGAGCTGGGCCCCGAGGGCCTGCGGCATGGCGTTCGCCATCGAGCCGAGGTTGTACGAGCCGATCAGCCGCCTGGTCCCGCGCATGCTGACGAAACGGGACAGCCAGACGGTGGCCATGCCGGTGTCGGAGGTGAAGACGGCGTCCTCGTCGGCATACCGGTCCACCGCGGCAGCCAGGGCCTCCGGGCGGATCTCGTGATCCCGGTTGTCCAGGGCGGCCCGGAGCCTGCCGGTCCAGCGGTGCTCGTGGCACGGGTCGGCCAGTCGCTGCTGCCCTTCCTCCCAGCGCGCGAACCGATCCCGGGCGTCTTCCAGATGCGTACGGTCGGGAGCCTTCTCCAGCAGCGGCAGCAGGGCGCGCAGGGTGGCTCCGACATCGCCCGCGAGACCCACGTCCACCGGGATCCGGCGGCCCAGGTGCTCCGCACGGGCGTCGACCTGCACCACTGCGCAGCCCTTCGGGTACCAGTCGCGATAGGGGAAGTCGGTGCCCAGCATCAGGAGCGCGTCGCCGCCGTCGAGAGCGTGCGCGGCGGCGGGATTGCCAATGAGACCGGTCTGCCCCACCTGGAAGGGGTTGTCGTCCTCGAAGCCCTCCTTCGCCTTCAGGGTGAGCACCATGGGAGCGGCGAGCAGTTCCGCGGCCCGGAGCACCTCGGGACGGGCGTCGCGCGCCCCGCGGCCGACGAGCAGGGTGACGCGGGAAGCGGAGTTCAGCAGCTCCGCGGCCGCGGCGAGGGCCGGGTCCTCGGCGCGCGTGCGGGGCGCGGCGAGGGCGAAGCGCATGGGGCGGTCCTCGCTCAGCTCCTGGTCGCCCAGGTCGCCGGGGACGGTCAGCACCGCCACGCCGCCCCGGCTGACGGCGGCGCGCACGGCCGATTCGAGCATCCGGGGCATCTGATCGGGCGAGGAGACGGTGGCACGGTAGACGGCCACGTCGCGGAAGAGCAGGTCGTTGTCCACTTCCTGGAAGTAGTCGCTGCCGACCTCGGCGAGAGGGACCTGTCCGCAGATCGCCAGGACCGGCGTACGGCTCTTGGCCGCGTCGTAGAGCCCGTTGAGGAGGTGCACGGACCCCGGCCCGACCGTACCCATGCACACCCCGAGGGTGTCGGAGAGCTGCGACTGCGCCGAGGCCGCGAAGGCCGCGGCCTCTTCGTGCCGGCAGCCGACCCAGTCCAGGTCGTCGGTGGTGCGGATCGCGTCGGTCAGGGGGTTCAAGGCGTCCCCGACGACGCCGAAGACGTGCCGGACACCCAGTTCCTTGAGTGCATCGACGATCACGCGGGCGACGGTACGCGCCACAGGAGTGCCCTTCCGTCCGATACGGCCCCCGGGGCGGGGGCCCGTGTGTCAGTGGGTGAAGCGGTCCGGGTCGGCCGCCCGCCAGTCGGATGCCCAGCCCCCGGGAGCTGAAGCGAGCAGCTGTCCCGGTGTGAGCCACTCGTACAGTTCCGCGTAGGAGCGGACGGTGTGCGGATCCACCCGCTGGACCAGCTGGTGCGGGCGCAGCCCGGACGGCTCGTCGACTCCCATCGCCGCCATGATCTGCAGGGCGCTCTTGACCGTGGCCTCCTGGAAGCGCTGCACGCGCTGTGCCTTGTCTCCGATGTCGAGGGCGCGGGCGCGCCGCTCGTCCTGCGTGGCGACGCCCACGGGGCAGGTGTTCGTGTGGCAGCGCTGCGCCTGGATGCAGCCGACCGCGAACATCATGGCGCGGGCGGCGTTGGTGTAGTCGGCTCCCTGGACGAGGCGTTTGACCAGGTCGCTGCCAGTGGCTACCTTGCCGCCGGCTCCGATCCGGATCCGCTCGCGCAGCCCTGTCCCCACGAGGGCGTTGTGTACGGTCATCAGCCCTTCTCCGAGCGGCAGGCCGACGTGGTCGGCGAATTCGAGGGGCGCGGCGCCCGTTCCGCCCTCCGCTCCGTCGACGATGACGAAGTCCGGCGTGGCGCCCTCCTCCAGCATGGCCTTGCACACGGCGAGGAACTCCCGGCGCGAGCCGACGCACAGCTTGAAGCCGACGGGCTTGCCGTCGGCGAGTTCGCGCATCCGGACCAGGAAGCGCACCAGCTCGCGCGGCGTGGAGTAGACGCGGTGGAAGGACGGCGACACGATGGTCTTCCCCTGCGGGACGCCGCGGACCCTCGCGATTTCGGCATTGACCTTGGCTCCCGGCAGGACACCGCCGATACCCGGCTTGGCACCCTGGCTGATCTTCAGCGACACGCACTTGACCTGCTCGTGTGCGGCCTTCCGGGCGAACTGCCGTGCGTCGAAGTCCCCCTCGTCGGTCCGGCACCCGAAGTAGCCGGTGCCGATCTCCCAGACGAGGTCCCCGCCCGGGCGCAGGTGGTACTCCGACAGGCCGCCCTCCCCGGTGTCGTGGGCGAAGCGGCCCGACTGCGCGCCGGCGTTGAGGGCGAGTACGGCATTGGCCGACAGCGAGCCGAAGCTCATCGCCGACACGTTGAGCAGGGCCATGTCGTACGGGCGGGTGCAGTCGGGTCCGCCGATCCGCACCCGGGGCGGATCCGTCCGCACCGGCCGAGGCGCCATCGACGGGGTGAGGTACTCGCTGCCGGGCCGGTAGAGGTCGAGCTCGGTACCGAACGGTTCCTCGGCGTCCGTCCCCTTGGCCCTTTCGTAGACGATGCTCCGGGTGTCGCGGTCGAAGGGGCGGCCGTCGAAGTTCCGCTCGACGAAGTACTGCTGGATCTCCGGTCGCAGCGCCTCCAGGGCGAAGCGGAGGTGCCCGAGCAGAGGGTAGTTCCGCAGGATCGCGTGCCGGCGCTGTACGAGGTCGTGTACGGCCACCAGCGCGAGCAGGAGCGCAGGGACCGCCAAGATCCAGAACCAGGGCGTGGCGACGACGGCTGCGACCGAGGCGGATGCGGCGAGCAAGGCGGGCAAGACGACGAGAAGTATCTTCAGCACGCCGTGCTTCTGTCCCGAAGTCTCCCCGCCAACCGCCTGCCGGGTGCGCGCACGGACGCTCGCGTCGACGGGCCGACCCCTGGGCTGCCTGCCCCGGCCCGCCCCCGGCCCCCCGCGCCCCCGGCGCGCCCCCCGCCGGCCCCCCCCGCCTCCGGGGGCCGGAAGGTCGC
>NZ_JBHYVA010000443.1:0-7240 GCF_042750055.1 Streptomyces sp. NPDC059456 | reverse complement strand
AACGGCTCGATCCACTTCGGATCATCCGCCGAGATCACCCCGCCCATGCCCAACCAACACCACAACCACCACAACGGTTACGGGACAACCTCTAGCGGTGCGCCCGCTGCTGGCCCGGGACAGGCCTTGCCCGGTTGCGGTGACAGGCCGGAACTGGACGTGACCGTCGAGCCCGAGCAGCTGACGGTCGCATCGGACGGGTCCCTTACCGCTGAGGTCAACTGCACTCTCGGGGCTGGATGGCACCTGACCTGGATGGTGCAGATCGACGGCGTCGGCAAGCCCGTTCCGCATACGAACTACTACCCCAAGGATGATCTGGGGCGGCCCGGCCCGTACATCTTCGATGTCCACCTGTCCCGGGCCGAGCCCGGTTCTGCCCGCACGATCTACGTCGTTCTTACCGACGATTTCTCCTACCGTCAGCTGAGCGAGAACCGGAACCCGGACGGATCGCTCCTGAAACTTCCCAACGGTGCGCGCAAGGTCTCCAACTCGGTTCTGGTCAAGCGGTACTGACCTGCCCCGGTATAGCACCGAGGCTCGACGGCATAGCGTGGGTCGGCGGATTTCCCGCACGCCCAATAGAGCCCGCGGCAGCCAGGGCGGGAGCCGGCTACTGCGGCGTCTGTCCGTCGCTGTGTTGCCCTGGTCCGTCCTGGCTGCGGGCATCCTTCGGGCGATGGATGTTGTCGGCGCGCAGTCCGGTGCTGTCGTGGGTGAGGTCGAAGAGGACTCTGTCGCCGGGACACAGACAGCGTCCGTTTTCGCGAATGGCTTGGGACTCGGCCCGGATGTCCGGTCCGGTCCCGTCCTGGCTGATGAGACCGGTACCTCGTTCGGGGTCGAACCACTTCACGATTCCGCAGGGTGACACGCTGCCCCTCCTCATACGCCGGATCCGGAACCCGACACTCTCCGCCTGCGCTCGGACGGAGGGGAGGGCGTGATCAGGGGCGTGATGCAGCGGACTCCGGCGTGGCTACAAGCGGCGGGCGCCCCTCGCGCAGGTGGGCTACGGGGCCTGACGGCCCGCCCACCTGCTCGGGGGCAGATGGGCGGTGCTCGGCGATCCGGCTGGTTCTTGCGCTGGCGGGCCGTGGCGCCGGCGTACTTTTGACCGGCTGACGGCCAGGGATTCGTCCGCTGCGGCAGCCGGACTCCTTGCCGGTGGACGGTACGGCGATGCGAGAAGGGGGAGGGCTGCGGCGGTGGAGTGGACTGTGTCAGCGTCGGGAGTCAACCCTCGCCTGCGCATGTCACACGGGGTGCCGAATGCTGTGCTTGTGGTGCCGGGTGGTGGTTGCCGGTGGCTATGGTCGGCTCAGTCCGCGTCGATGGGGCGTGCGCGGGCGAGGCCCGGTGACCAGAGCGCTCTGGCGGCAGTGACACCGGGCCGCCCAACCGCCAACGGGCCGAGGTCCGGCGTACGGGGCGTCTCCTCGGGCGCGGGCCACCCGGCTCTGCCGAGCCGAGGGGCGCGCCCGCATTGATGCACTGCCCGACGGGCGCTCGGTGCCCCCCCCCCGTAAAGCAGGCCTGCGATCCTGCACTCACCGCGCCGGCCCGCAGCGCGCGGTATGGGGTCTGTGCGGGTGGTTCCGGGAGCGTTCGCGAGGGCTCGTGACGCGGCCGACGAGCTCGGGGCCGGGCAGCTCGCGCCCGCCCGGGCTACCGCCGCCCCGGCCGAGATTGGGATCATCACCGCTGTGATCCACCAGCGCCGCAAACACGACCGCCGTGTTCGCCGCCGCCATGGACGTCGCCCACCAGGCCCACCTGCGAACCCCGGACCCGACGCCCGACGCCGACGCTTGGGAGGCGTTCTTCGGTAACCTGCGCACGGGTGGCGCGCTGCGCCAAGCGGCGCTTGCCGCGGGTATCCGGTCCGAGGCCGTCTACCGGCGCCGCCGTGCGGACCGGGCCTTCGCCCGCCGCATCGACCGGCGGCGCACCACCGCGTAGCCTCCGGGGGACAGGCCGCGGGGTGTGGTGGTCGCTGTGTCCTGCGGCGGAGTCATTCCATGCCGAGGGCGGCGTCGGGCCGGCAGCTGGGCCCCGTGCCCCGGGCGCGGAAGGCCTCACCCCAATGAGCGGCATCCCTGTGCGAGTCGAGCCGGTCGCTGTTTTACTCGGCCTGGTTCGAGATCATGCGTCTCGGCCGGCTTCCTGAGCTGCACGCTCCAGCCGACTTCGGTGGTCCTCCCACCACGGCGAGTCGCCGGGGGGCATGCTGTCGTTGCCCTTGTTCATCCCGACGGCACCGTCTATGAGCTCCCGGAGGATATCGGCGTGCCCGGCGTGCCGGTGCGTATCAGCGATCACTCGCACCACGGCATGATGCAACGTCACCTCGTCCCTGCCGTTCGGCCACCACGGCACCCTGCCGGTCGCGTCCAGCGCCAGCGCGTCGATTGTCGCGTCCGCGTGCACCCACGCCCGGCGGTAAAGCTCCACGATGTACTCGCGTGACTCATCGGCGGTCGCCCACATATCCGCGTTGGACTCTGCACCGTCATCGAGCCAGGGCAGCGGCTCGCCGGACGGTCGCCCGAAGGTGTCGCCGAGGTAGCCCAGTTCCACACTGGCCACGTGTTTCACCAGGCCCAGGAGGTTCGTGCCGGTCGGCGTCAGCGGACGGCGGATGTCGTACTCCGCGAGCCCTTCGAGTTTCCACAGCAGGGCGTCACGGGCGGACTGCAAGTAAAAGTGAAGGTCAGCCTTGGCATCTGATGCGGTCATGCGGCCAGTCTGCCGCCCGCGCGGTTTTTGTCTACCGCCCTTTCCACCGCTCGCGGCGAACCGGATCATCTGAGGCGACGAACGAATCGGACCAGATCACTTGAGACAGGGTCCAGATCGACAGAGACGGGACACGTGCCGTCTCACCGGGGGTGTGACTGAGCTGTCCTGTGCCATCAAGCTTGAGCGTGTGCCATTGATTCCTAATGCCGTCTGTCATGCGGCGAGGGCTGTCGGCGGTCTGACCTCGTAGGTCCGTCCGTCACGGAGGAGAGCCCACAAGGCGTTGACGCGGCGGCGCGCGAAGGCGAGGGCGGCTTGGGTGTGACGCTTGCCCTCAGCGCGTTTGCGGTTGTACAAGCGGCGGGCTTCCTCGGACCTTCGGATGCTGAACAGTGCAGAGGTGTAGAGCACACGCTGGAGCCACCGGTTGCATCGCTGCGGGCGCCGCAGGTTCCCGCTGATCTTGCCGGACTCACGTGGGACCGGGGCGATGCCCCCGAAGGCAGCGAGGCGGTCGGGGGTGCCAAACAGGGCCATGTCACCGCCGGTCACGGCCAGGAACTCGGCTTCGAGGATGGTGCCCAGGCACTGGGGCCGGTTTGCCGTCCTGGCCGGCCACAAGGCACGAACTCTTATGCATATTCGGGATGCAGGTGCGAAGAATTCCGCAGAGCAGTTGTTACCCAATCAACTAGGGGCTGTCCCGTTAAGGGTGGGTGAGTCGACAGCTCCCTGACTGGAGACGAGGATGTCGGATGGCATCGGTCCGTTGAGTTCTGGCAGGGGGACAGCTCGTGAGCCTGTCATATCGAGCACGTGTGGTGGCGCTCCTGGAGGAGTCGCCGCTCACCGCGGAGGCTGTCACTACGGACGTTCGCCACCTGCTCTCGCACGGTGAGGAGGCTTTGGCGTTCGACACGATGTGCTCGTGGATCTATGAGGACGCTCTGCCCATCACCCGGCTGTACACGCTCGACTGGTGGCAATGGCGGACGAGATGGACACCCCGAGGTCCGTCCAGCGCCTTGACGAGCTGCTGATCGACTGACACTTCCCTGCAGCGGCCTGTCGAGGGACGATCTTCTCCGTGGCAGGTGTGATCACGGCGTCGGAGCCGTCTTGGATACCCTCGTTCACCGGTCTGAGCCCTCTCCTATTCGGCCGGCTGGTGACCCTACTGGGCGCGGGGGTGCGGATGCGGTTCGCAGGGGCCGTCCGTGGAGCCTTCAGCTAGAGGACCGGCTTCAGCTGGTCGCGGCCTACTGGCGAACGAACTTGACGATGCGCCAGCTCGCTCCCCTCTTCGGAGTGTCCAAGTCGGCGGCGGACCGCATCATCGACCACCTCGGGCCCATGCTCGCGCTCCAGCCCCGAAAGCGGTTCGCAAAAGGCACAGTCCTCATCGTGGACGGCACCCTCGTCCCGACCCGGGACCACACGGTGGCGGAGCAGTCCAAGAACTACCGGTACTCGACCAACCACCAGGTCGTCATCGATGCCGACACCCGTCTGGTGGTCGCAGTGGGCCGGCCTCTCGCCGGGAACCGCAACGACTGCAAGGCATGGGAGGAATCCGGCGTCAAAGCCGCCGTCGGCAGGACCATGACGATGGCCGACGGCGGCTATCCCGGGACCGGGCTCGTCATGCCCCACCGCCGGCGCAAGGGCGAAGACCTACCGGACTGGAAGGAAGCACACAACGAGTCCCACAAGCAGGTCCGCGCCCGCATCGAGCACGTCATCGCGCGAATGAAGACTTGGAAGATCCTCCGCGACTGCCGACTCAAAGGCGATGGCGTTCACTACGTCATGCTCGGTATCGCTCGGATGCACAACCTCGCCCTCGCCGGATAGACGAGCGGCGCACGACGGCCGACGATGCGCAAAGCGACTCGGAGATCGTTTACGGGACGGCCCTTAGTCCGGTCGGGTGAGATCCGCGGCGCCGAGCACCTACCGGACGGCGGCCATCAACTCTCGTGATCCGGCTCCGGACATGACCGTGCCTTCCCGTGCCGGTTCCTCGATGCGCTGGTAGCCGACGCCGGGCCAGAGGCCGCGAGTAAGGCTTCATGGCTGATCACTCCGCGCGACGTGGCCGCTGCTCTGTGCCGGGGGTGGTTCATATGCGGGGTGTTTCGCGGGGTGGTTAACCCAGGTGGTGCTGAGGAACCGGACCGGCCCGGGCTGGGGCCCCGCGGAACCGAAGGCACGGCCCGCTCTCGCCTGACCCACTACGCAGTGCGGCACCGACCGCCGCCGTCCGCAACGCGCTCACCGTCGACATGCCCGCCGGGCCGTCGTCGGCGGCAGCGAATCCGCCTTGCCGCCACCCTTGTACACGAGCCGGCCCCGCACCCTGTACGCCCCCGGCCGGTCGCAGCCGGGCGTCGGGCCTCAGGTGAGGCGTGAGCCGATCCGGAACCGCATCTCGTCCGAGGCCCGGCGAGTGTCCTCACTCTGGACTGCGTCATCGAGCAGCCCGAGGAGCACCATCAACGCCCGCGCCTCGTCCTCACTGATCAGTTTCAGGCGCGGTTCGCTCATGCCGTCGAGGAGGATGTCCAGCATGACCCCGGTCGGCGCGGGAACGGGCATGGACCGTCCTCTCACCGCGGCCAAGTCGGCGCCGGGCTCCAGCCGGATTGCGTCCAGCAGCGCGGTCCACGAGGTCCGGCCGGTCTCCAGCGGGGGAGACGTATACCGCCAGCACCAGCCGACCGTCACCGGCTCGGGGAAGCGGGACATTCGTCAGTGCCCGATGCAGCGGGGCGACGTCGATCCGACCGTGGTTGATCCGGGAGTACCAGGCCCCGTGCCCGCGCCGATGCTCGGGAGCGAGCGCCAGGTCCACGAGGGTGCGGACCGGGCCGTCGGGGCACAACAGCGCGTCGCACAGCTCGAACAGGGCGTCGCTCCGCGCGGTCATGCACGCGTATAGCTCCGACCGGAACTCCGCCGCCACCGTGAACGCGTCTCGTTGAACCTCATGCTCGACCAGTCTCACGATCCCGGCCTCCGTGCTGCGTTGTCGCTCAGCACAGGATCGGCCCGAGGCCCCTCACACACCTGGTGAACTGGGGAAACGCCGAACAAGTTCGAGTCCCGTTCGACGGCGGACGTTAAACGGCAAGCCCAGCCCCCGTACTGCGCCTTCCGTGCGGCGTTGCAGGCCGCGCACAGAGGCTTCTCTGGGGGAGCAGGTGTGGCGCGAGGCAGGAGACGGTGAGTTTGTGCAGCTCAGCGCGCGGTGTGTTCACCGTAGTCGCTGCAACAGGTGTGGTGCTATCGCTGGTTCGGGCGAGTCGTTCCTTCCTGGCTGTGGGGGCGGGCCCCGAGGGCTGTGACGGCGGCAGCCATCGACAACGCGGCAAGCAGGGCGAAGAGGGCGGCGTGGCCGCCGAGGGGGCCGGCCAGGAGGGCGCCGGTGAAGGGGGCGAGGGCGGCTGCGGCGTGTGCGGGGGCGCCGAGGAGGCCGGAGAGTCGGCCGTAGTGGGTGGTGCCCCAGCGGTCGGTGACGGCGGTGGCCTGGAGGAGGGTGAGGTTGCCGCGGACCACGCCGGCGAGGACGGATACAGCGACGAGCAGAGCGTACGGACCGGCCACGCCAGCGAGGGCCGTGGTGGTGAGGGCGCCGAGTGCGGCCAGGGTGACGGTGCGGGCGGTGACGCCGAGGTGGCGGGCGAGGATCGCGTACAGGGTCCGTCCGAGGGTCTGCCCCGCTCCGCCGAGCCCGAGGGCCCATGCGGCCTGGGTGGTGGTGTAGCCGCGTTCGAGAAGGAGGGGGACGAGGCCGACGACGACGGCGTACATCGCGAACGCGGACAGGGTGAAGGTGACGGCCAGCATCCAAAATGCCCGGCTGCGCACCACGCCCGCGTGGCCGCTGGTGACGTGCGGCGGACTCGGCGGGGCTGGGGGCCACGGGGCCGTCAGCGCGATCGCGTGCGCCGGGACGGTCAGGGCCGCGAGGATGCCGGCGAGCACGGTGTAGGTGGCGCGCCAGGACATGTGGTCGGCCAGGATCGCGGTCAGGGGTGCGAAGACGGTGGAGGCGAGTCCGCCGGCGAGGGTGACGATGGTGAGTGCGCGGATGTGGTCGGGGGCCCACCAGCGGGTGAGGGCGGCGAAGGCGGGCTGGTAGAGGACGGCGGCCATCGCCGCTCCGGTGAGCAGCCATCCGGCGAAGAAGACGGCCAGGTTGGGGGCTGCGGCGATCACCAGCAGGCTCAGAGAACCCAGGGCGGAGCCGGTGGTCATGACGGCGCGGGGGCCGCGGTGGTCCAGGACGCGGCCGACGTAGATTCCGGCTATAGCGGAGACGACGAGGGCGGCGGAGAACGCGGCGGTGGTCGCGCCCGCGCTCCAGCCGGTGTCGGCGGTGATGGCCGGGTTGAGGACGAGGAAGGCGTAGTAGACGATGCCCCAGCTGGTGATCTGCGTGGTGCAGAGCGCGGGCAGGACGGCGCGTGGCCGCGACCGGACCCCTGTCCCG